>CAMWVA010000001.1 GCA_947177575.1 uncultured Porphyromonadaceae bacterium
TCCGATAACTTCCATCATTATGCAACAACTCCCCCAACGTATAGCCCGCACTAAAGACCTGCGTGCTCAAGGCTATAACTGCGCCCAGTGTGTTTTCATGGCATTTGATGACATCACTGGGCTTGATCCAGCTACTTCAGCCCGTCTTACCGCTGCTCTTGGCAGCGGTGTCGGCGGCACCCGCGAAATATGTGGCGTTGTTAACGCTATGGCCCTTATTGAAGGTATGACCGGAGGTGATGCTCCTACTGATAAAGTGGCTGCTATGGGCCGTGCCAAAAAAGTGATAACCCGCTTCGCCGAAGCCAACGGCGGCTGTCTGCGCTGCTGTGATCTGAAGCGTCCCGACGCACCGAAAAGCTGCAATCAGCTAATATTTGAAGGCGTCGAGATGATGCACGAAGCCCTTAAGGAGCGGCAGTCCGAATGAAGCGATACCAACTTTCCACTCTGTGGTTACGTACTGTAGTAATGTTGTGCTTGTTTGCCGTGAGCTGTTCTGCTGCAGCCGCTACCGACACAGCCACACGAGTTTTTGACCCTGCTTTCCGTACACTGAGAATAGAGTCGTCACTGGGTTTCACACAGGCTCCGGTGATACGTCTCAACAGTGGTGACCGAGTTATCGTGTCATTTGATGAAATAGGCGATGACTTCTCACAGCTACAGTATTCTCTACTGCACTGTAACGCTGACTGGCAACCATCACGTCTGCTCGAATCGGAATACCTTGATGGTTTCAACGTGGCCGATGTTGACGATTATGCCTTTTCAACCAATACCTTCATACACTACGTCAACTACCGCATCGAACTGCCTAACGAGTATATGCAACCTCTGGTATCGGGCAATTACCTTTTACGTGTCTATGAACGCGACGAACCGGAGAACATCCTGTTACAGGCACGTTTCGCCGTCTCGGAAGCCCGTACAGGAATAGCCGGCGAAGCTTCGGGACGTACCGACCGCGGTCATAATACAGAATGGCAGCAGCTTGAATTTCTGGTCAATACCTCTGACATCAACATCAGCAACCCGTTTCAGGACCTATTAGTGACTGTAACCCAGAACAACACTCCGGCCACTACACGCACAATTACACATCCGATGCGTGTCGAGGGTTCTAACGTAATATTCTCTCATTCGCCAGAACTGATTTTTGACGCAGGTAATGAATTCAGGCGTTTCGAGACTATACGCACCACTTATCCAGGTATGCACGTTGATTCAATGCGTTACGGAGGCTCAAACTATCACGCCTATCTGATGCATGATACCCCTCGCGTATGGAAAGATTATAAATACGATGAGACACAGCGCGGACGCTTCAAGATACGTGAATATAATTCTACAGACTCCGACCTCGGTGCTGACTACGTGACAGTACATTTTACTCTTGAAACTCCTGAAATACCGGGTGCACGTGTATATGTGGACGGCGATATGACTCATCACCTGACCGATGAGTCCTACCTTATGAAGTACGACTACACCATAGGCGCCTATACTCTCCAGCTGCCGTTAAAACAGGGGTCGTATAATTACCGTTACATCATCATACCGCCCGGCGAGAAACAAGCTACACCGACACCGATAGAAGGAAATCATTTTGAAACTCTTAACGAATACCTCATACAGGTTTACTATCGTCCGCCGGGAGCCCGCGCCGACCGTCTTATAGGCCATGCCCAAATGTTGGCTAACCCCTGACAGAGTTAAAGACTATTTAAAGTTTATGTTACAGATTCAGGATACACTTGTTTCTCTCGACCTCATAGAAGAATTTTTCTGCTGCGACCTTGACCGCTGTCTCGGCGAATGCTGTATCGAAGGCGATGCCGGCGCACCGGTCACTGCCGAAGAGGTGGAAAAGCTACGCGAAAACATGCATTTAATCCGCCCGTTGCTCACACCGGCCGCACAACGTGTCATCGATGAGCAGGGACCCGCCTACTTCGACTCCGAAGGTGACCTTGTCACCTCGATAGTAGATGGACGTGACTGCGTATTCACCACCTACGCACCCGGCGGTAAATGCCTGTGCGCACTTGAAGCAGCCTCACGTGCCGGCAAGTTGCCACCGCTCAAACCTATCTCCTGCCATCTCTATCCGGTACGGTTGAAAGACTACGGAGGTTTTACAGCTGTTAATTATCACCGCTGGAAGATATGCAGAAGTGCCGTCTCCTGCGGACGTACTCGCGGACTACGTGTCTACGAATTTCTGAAGGAACCGCTTATACGCCGCTTCGGACAGGAATGGTATGAAGAACTCGACCGTACAGCCCGCGAATATCTGAAGCAATATCCGGTCTCTCCACGCCGCTGACAAAACTGAAAAATCAGATTTTTGAAGCACGTTTTGTTTTTTTAACATTATTACTATCACTCTCCCTAAGCATTATAATTATCTTTGCGAACAGTTTTATATTCCTAACATGTAAGAATTTATTTAGTTAAGCCAACAAAGGCACGCTGATGTTGTGAAACACCGGTGTGCCCTTTAAGTTTACTTATCTTGGTAATATCATAATTTATACCTAACTTAGTGGTCATAAGCAGACTTACATATTTCTGCCGTCACTCTTACTGTCAATATAAGACTTTATGCCACTCTGGTTGTCTATAACATTCACTGCCTTGTACGGTGTGACTATTCTGACACTCATAATCGTGGTGCTTTCAGAAAACCGTAATCCCATCCGGTCACTGGCCTGGGTGCTTGCTCTTGTGTTTCTGCCGGGAGTAGGATTACTGTTCTATCTCTTCTTCGGCCGCAGCATGAAGGGACGCCACATGATTTCACGCCATAACAAGCGTAAACTGATGCGTCATCATCTCTCACCTCCGGTTGACCTGAATACTCTCGACTTACCCCAGTCACGACGGCAATTGGTGAAGATGGCACGTCAGCTTTGTCATGCTCCGCTAACTCTTAACAATACTATCGAAGTCTTTACAGACGGTGTGGCTAAATTCGATAGTCTGAAGCGCGACCTTCGTGAGGCCAAAAAGTCAATACTATTACAATATTACATATTTCAAGATGATAAATTAGGCAACGAAATAGCTGATATACTGATAGAGCGTGCACAGGCCGGAGTAACAGTTAAAGTCATTTACGACCACGTAGGTTCATTCGGTGCAAGCCGTTCGTTTTTCAAACGTATGAAAGCGGCCGGAATTGACACTCATCCTTTCTTCCGGGTTACTTTCCCGCAGTTAGCCAACCGTATAAACTGGCGAAATCACCGCAAACTCGTCGTAATAGACGGTTCTATCGGTTACATCGGCGGTATGAACATAGCCGACCGTTACTTAGGCACACCTCCCCCTAAAGGTCTGAAAGGCCGACGTGAGGAAAAACGCCGGGCAGAAGGAGGTGTGTGGCGTGATACACATTTCCGCCTTACCGGTGATATTGTCGAGACATTAGTCTACTCTTTCGCTATCGACTGGAATTTCATGAAAAAGACACCACGCCTCGTAGCGCCGCACTGCGACCCGTCGCCTAACCGTAATAACGTAGGCGTACAGATGGTGGCCAGTGGACCTATGGAACCATACGATAATCTGTCGATGGTGTTTCTGAAAGCCATAACCTGTGCCCGCCGTTCAGTCTACATACAGACACCTTACTTTCTCCCTACAGAGAGTCTGCTGCGAGCCCTCGAAATCGCAGCTATGAGTCAGGTAGATGTACGTGTTATGATACCGGAACGCAGCGATTCCTACATGCTTCAGTTAGCTTCCTATTCTTACGTCACACAATGTCTCCGCGCAGGCATAAAAGTCTACTTCTACGAACCCGGTATGCTACATGCCAAAGTAATAGTCATTGATGACGACCTTGTAACAGCAGGCTCAACCAACTTCGACTTCCGGAGCCTCGAAAACAACTTTGAATGTAACCTCGTAGTCTACGACCCGGCCTTCAACGCACGTATGCGAGACATCTTCTTCACCGACCTCCGCCACTGCCGTAAAATCACCCTCACCGAATGGCATCGCCGTCCCCGCCTGCAACGCGCTCTCGAATCCCTCGTCCGTCTACTCGCCCCTATCCTCTGACTTTACATTATAAAATTCTGTATCTACGAATAATCAATTTTGATACACCTCTTTTCTTAATTAATGGAAAAAATAAACCGGCCCGCAGCACAGAGCTGTCGGGCCGGTCTTCGTTAAAGGTGGGAGTCTGTCACAGACTTCCGTGAATCGATTTATTTGAGGTGAAGTTTGTACTGACGGTTGCCTGTCTTGGTATTAACGCTGATAACGTAAACGCCGCTTTCGAGAGCTGACAGGTCGTAGGAAGCTTCCTTAACATTGCTCTTCAGAGTCAGACCGTCTACAGTATAGATAGAAACTGACTCGTAGTCACCGTTAACTTTCAGAGTTCTACCCTTAAGATCGATGCTTGTGAGGTTGTTGTTGATATTGCCAACATTTACAACACCGCCTTCAGCTACCACAACTTCGATAACAGACATGGGTGAATAGCCTGAAGTGTAGTGTGTACGAACACCAACGGTATGTGTACCAACCGAAAGTCCGCTAAACTGATACTCGGTAGCGCTTGTATCCGCTACTTTGTTATCGTCGAGGTAAACCTCGTACAGAGAGTCAAGACACGGTTTTCTTCTCGGAGCACCGTAGTAGCCCTGCTCAAATTCAGAAGGCAGACCTATACGCAGGTTGTCGAGCATAAGAATCGAGCACTGGTTCGAGATACAGTGTATAGTCACATACTTAGCTGACTTAGGAACATCGTAAGAGAACTCAGACCAGTAAGAGTTACCTATAATCTTGTTATCATCAAGCCAGATGAAATCTGACGGTTCGCAGCCTGTCTCAGAATAACCCACCTGAATAACCTCGGGCATGGTGTAGATGAAGCACGATGCAAAGAAGTTGAACTTGAAATCTTCGTCAAAGTAGAGTTTCGGCGAGATAATCCAGTCATCATTAGCTGTACCGTATGAAGCAAAGTCAGCTAACATCTTCTGTCCCTGATAAGGATAGAGCCCCATCATCGTACAGTCAGGAGTAGTGTTATACGGATTGAATACCATATAAGCCATAGGCTCGAACATATTAGGCCATTCGTAACCCATAAAGGCACCTGTCTCACCGCCGTCACCGTCGATGTACTGCCAGCCGATTTCTCCGGGTGAATTGATAGCGAAATCTTCGTGACTTTCAAAATCTTCACTGATAAGGTCGGGGAAGTTCCAGATTACCAGCGGGCTTGTACCATCTTCGCTCTCATATACAGCTCTTACATTCTTAGGTGCGACACGGTCTTCGTTCATAGAGAATGAGAGTGTATAGAGATTGTCAGAAGTCATATCGAAAGTCTCTTCGATTGTATTGAAGCCATTCTTAGAGATTATCATTCTGTAAGAATTCTTCCAGATATTATCGATAGTGCACTTACCGTTCTCATCAAACATACCGAAGTAGCTGAATATTCCGTCATTTGAGAACAGAGCCAATACAGCGCCTTCAGCTTCGTTGTCAGGAGTATCGGTCTTAACAGTAGCCTTCAGGACTGTTGTCATATTCTTACCAATGCTGTCACATGTAGCTACAGGCGACATTTCATCGTTGGCATATACAGCTTTCACACCATATCTGTAGACACCCTGCGGGAGAGTGCTCCACTGCTCATCTTCATAACTGTTACCCTTGATACCGGAAGCTAATTCCTCCCATTCGGTAGCCTCAACGTCCGGATTATTCACACCACGGTAAACATTATATTTGATTCTGTTTTCAACAGTCTTTCTAAGATTCTTCTCAGCACCCTGTACATAACCCTCGGGAGCGGTATAGAGTTCAGGCATAACAGCAGGAGCATCATAATGTGCGGCACGTTTAATCCAGCGGGCGTTGCGGCCGTTATCACCGTAAGGAGCTGCTATAGATCTGAAAGCGAAATTGCTATTGAAGTCTGTCTGGTCAAGATAAGCCCAGTCGCCTGTTGTATAATCAGAAGTGAAGCAGTTAACATACTCTACGAAAGGCCAGCGGTCTTTATCACCTTCGCCGTCGATTGCAAGGCTGACAAAGCCGTAATAGCTTATACCTACCATATAACCGTTAGGACAATCTATCGGAGTGGGGAAAGTGTACTCAGTCCATGCGTCATCTGTCATAGGCACGTAAGTGTTGCTATAAACAGGCTCACCGGTAGGATTACCTTCCTCATTAAGGTCAAATACATGTATCTGTACGCTATAATGCTGTGGAGTTTCAACATTAGACATAACATAGAACGAAGCACCATAGAGCACTGAGGGAGTGCGGTTAACATGACCAAATACTGACAGATTCGTACCGGTGGCTATACCAAGAGAACGATTGAACACACCGTCATCATAACGGCATTCCTTCGGATCGCCGAGCGGAGCCTGCCATGTCACAGAAGCACTTGTACCTGCATCTTCAACAGCGACTTTGTAAGGCGATTTCAGGTTATCCTGAAGAGTAATCTGACCGCAATCCACATCGTTAGTAATATCCATCACTGTGCTGTATGCAAGAAGATTATTCTTCTCAATCACCAGACTATAGCCTGTATGAGCATAAACCTCAGGTATGGTAAAGTTACCGGCGGCATCGGTGAGAGTCTCATAAGAATTGTAACCACCGAGAAGAACAGAAGCACCTTCTACCGGTTCCCCTACAGCATCAATTACAGAACCAGAGACAACATACTGCGGCAGGGCCTGAAGCTCCATATCATATACAACTGTGGAAAGCTCGGTTACTTCCGCATTTGTTTCCGCCTCTTCATAACCTAAAGCCGAAACAAGCAGACGATGGCTGCCGGCAGGCAGATATGAAAGCATGTAGTGACCGTCATTGTCGCTGGTTGTTGTGTAAAGGCCGTCTTCTGTCGAGATAATAGCATTAGCTACGGGAACACCCATGCAAGTCACCTTACCCTCAACATTACCGTCATGGTCTTCTTCAATTCTAATATTACCTAAAGTAAGACCGAACTGAGGTTCTACAGAACGGTGTACGAAACCGAAGTTATAGTTACCATCCTCTTTCACTACGGGAAGAGATGCTCTGAAAGTTCTGACAGCAGCACTTCTGAACTCATACTGAGTCACGCTATCCTGTGCGGCAGGAATGGCTTCAGGGCCAAAGCTAACAGCTATAATCTCAGTCACATTCTTGTTAGAAGGCAGTGCA
This sequence comes from uncultured Porphyromonadaceae bacterium, assembly GCA_947177575.1. Classification (GTDB taxonomy): domain Bacteria; phylum Bacteroidota; class Bacteroidia; order Bacteroidales; family Muribaculaceae; genus Lepagella. Next base: position 7,210 of record CAMWVA010000001.1, read on the forward strand.
TCGAAAGTCACCTTATAGTGCTGACCGGCTTTCATAGCTATCTTGGGAGAGATGAAATAGTCATGGGCCGGATAACCATACATATAGCTATAATCGGATTTCGCACCTGTAACAGGCCATGTAGAATAATACCATGTAGACTGGTCACCGTTACCGTCAATAGCTGACCAGAGACTAAACTCATCAGAAGTTTCAAATGCAAAAGTAGCCGGTATATTAACAGCAGGGCCACATACCACGCCCTCGGAGAATACATCAACAGATTCTCCGCCGACATTCTTAGCCTTAACGTAGTAGGTATAACGTGCGAGATTTTCAATAGAGGTGTCAAGGAAACGATTCTCTTTGCAATCTGTAGCCACAGTCACACCGTCAGATCTTGTAATCTCAAAGCACAGAGACTCAAGGTCAAGATAGGCATCAAATTTACCATGCTCAGGAGCTGTCCATTCAAGAAGAGCATCCGGCCCTACAGCTGTGAGTGTAAGGTCAGTCACAGGCATAGGAATACCCTGGCCTACGAACATGGTCACAGACGAACGGTCACCCTGGCCGCCTTCGTTGAAAGGAACTACTTTGTAAGCATAGAGATCGCTTGAAGGCACACTACCGTCATGCCAGCTCATCTCTTCGCCGATAACAGGATTATCAAGAGTAGCTACCAGTTCGTCATTACGATATACTTCTATTTTCTGAAGAGATTCAAGTGTGCCGCCTCGACCATACGTTTTTGTCGGGTTTGTCCAAGTCAGTGTAGCACCGAGAGCACCTTCGGCATCAGGAGTAACTGTTAGATCAGCTACCTTCGCAGGGGCACCGGCAGCAGCTACAGTAAAGGGAATATAGAAGTCTCCTAATAGTCGGTCATCACCGAAAATACCTACCTGAGTAGTAGTACCGTCATGAATATCTATCTTACGGACCTCTTTATAAAGATTTACCCAAGTATAGACATGCCAGTAAAGCTCATTGGTATCATTATCAAAAGCAAGGGAGGTGTCATACATTATAGCCTTCTCAGGATTGAAGTCGAGATCAGCTATAAGAGTACACTCACCGCTTACCTTATTGATTTTATACAGACGGCCCCAGTAAGAAACACCATACATATCGCCGTCATAATTCATAGCAATAGCCTTCAGAGAATCGTCGGAATTATACTCCTCATTCTTTATCATTCCTGTAAAGGGCATGAGGTTACTTACCTCACCTGTCTCAAGGTCAACAGTGACGAGCTCACCGCCGCCCATCAGACCGCCAAGCGCATATACGGTCTTAGTCTGATAATCGTAAGTAGGCGAGCTGAAGCAAACACCATGCGGTGTACCACCGTAGCTCTTGACAAGAGATACGGATTCATCCTCTGTATCGTATGCATACAGAGCTATCGAATCGTAACCATAGACCTGTTGCAGATACTCGAACCAATAGAAGATACCATCTACCATCACACCGGCACCGAGAGAATTGCCGCTGGAAATCTCATGTATCATCTCGTAGGTCTCGGGAGCATCGAGGCTGTAGTTGACAATACCTGTAGTGGGATTCTGGTTATTTAATTGTCCCGTAAGGAGGGACCAAACCTGTTTGGAATCGTCCGGAGCCGCGAATGCCACAGTCGTAAGTCCTACGCACAAAGCACCCATAAGACCGGATTGAATCCGATGTCTTAATTTCATCATAGAGGAAATGTTAGGTTATTTTATTTGATTATTTTTCTGATTATGCTGTTGCCGTTTTCAAGAAGCACTCTGACGATGAATACACCGTTTGAAGCAGGAAGCTCAAACTGAGCAGACTCGCCGGAAACTTTCTGCGAAAGCACATTGCTACCGTTAGCTGTCATGACATCAAAACCGGCTATACGCTCAGGAGAAAGAAGATTTATCACTGAACCATCTCGTCTGATTGTCAGACGGTCTGCATTGGTAAAGCTATCCACACTGTTCTCTTTGAAAGCATCTTTCAAGGGAAGTAATTCGGCATTGATTATAGTACCGTTCTTACCGTTGATAAGAAGAACTGCCAGCTCAGTATTCTCATTATTCATGATATTGTCAGGAAGTTCGAATTCATATTCGTGTGTGACACCTACACCTTCCTTAACGGTAGAAGGAAGAGCACCCTCAATACCACCGAAATCGGGAGAGATGTAACGTGCCACATCTTGATAATACATCTGGTCACCCACGACTACAGCAGGAAGTTCTTCGAAACCGCCCATTTCGCCCATTGCGTTGTCAGAATAGTAATTGTTCTGAGCCCATTCCATGCCCTGGCCGTGTACATCATTCTCGACAACGACGTAGGCCAGTCTGAAATCGACATCCTCAAAATCCTGTGCCGTATATAGCGTAGTGGTAGCTTTGAGTGTGTTTGTCTCGGAATCAACATCAGCCGACAGTGAAAGTCCTGTGAAATGGTCTTCCGAAGAAAGCAGTTTATAGTAGGCATATATGTTAGCCGGATCACCTGTGGTAGAGAGCGAACGGTTGACTGTGGCATGAGGATAACCGCTCATATTGAATTTGCTGAAAAGCCAGTCGGTATAATCCTTCATTTCCATAGGGTCAGGCCAGTTTACAGAACCTGCGTGGACTGCTATTCCAATGAAAGAATCGCCATAATACTCCTTCATTTCGCGCATAGAAACTATACCTCTGACACAATAGCCACACCATGTGCCTGTAACCTCCTCAGCAACAATTCTTCTCTGATAAGCTGATACTTTTCCGGAGACAGAAGCCACATCGCCGTCACATTCCACCCAGATAGTATAGTCGAGAGTCTCATTTTTAGCAATTGCCTCTTCTGACTCTATACGGAATGAATTCTGAGCACCGACTTTCACACTCTTGCTAAGTTCTTCAGTATGGATTTCACCGTCACCGAATTGATATTTAAGAGTAAAGCCTTTGATATCCTTATCGGAGGTATTGAATACAGTACCGGAAACAGTTATATTACCCGGTTTATCCATAACTCTCGGAATGATGGATTCCACCTCAAGGCATGAAGGCACACCGACAAGAATGTTATCTATATAAAGAGTCGATTTATCTTCAGAATCATTTACAAAGGCTAAATAGACAGTCTTACCTTCATATTCATTTAAAGATACTTCATGTGAAGTCCATTCGGCTTTCTCACCCTTTGTTTTGAACAACGGCTCAGTTGTATCGAACAACTCAGGGTCAGGACCGGCCTCCGAGATATATACAGAATATCCGTCTTTGTAATCCTTGTCTCCTGCTTTACCTGTCCAGCGTAATAAAGTTCCTGAAGAGGTAATCTTAATCGGAGGAGTCACCATCCAGTCGTTTGAACGCCCCGGTACTTTATACCATGAAGTACTGCAAGCAGAGGAATTGCCATCTTTATCCTGTGTGATAACCCAAGGGGTACCGATATCAAACCCGAGATTCTTCATATCTATTGACGGTTCGTTACCATCAACATCGAATAAAGCTATACCCTCCGGAAACCCGTCGGAGAAATCACAATTGAAAAAAGTCTGCTGTGCGGAAGCTGCAAGACCTGTAGCCAGGCACGCAGTTAGGAGTAAGGTTAATCTCATATATTATGGTTTATAGGTTGTGATGTTTGCATCGCAAAGTAAATAAACAGGATTGACATTATGATTAAAAAAGTCTACGAAAATTCCTGCTGTTATTTTTTATCTATATGTTTTTAGCGGTATGTTATAGCAAAAAGTCTGTATTTTGCTCCAATCCCTATATCTGCTATTATTACGGAACGGACCCTTATACTCTCCTGAATAGGTAAGTTAAGACAGAAAATATAACATAATTCCGCTCCGGCCACATAAAATATGCAACCGGTACGGATAGCTGAAATACGAAAAAATAATCAAATGGTATAACGGATAATATCAGATTTTACGTATATAGTCATCAAGAGAATCTTCCTTTGACAGGTTCAGTTTACGACGTATTCTGTATCGGTTAGTATTCACACTTGCCGGAGAGACCGAGAGCATCGAGGCAATATCTTTGGCTCTCATCCCTATCTTAATATAGGCACACAGGCGCAGGTCGTTTTCAGTAAGTTCATCCGAAGCTTTCTTAAGCTTAGTGAAGAAGTCAGGGTGTACCGAATCAAAATGTATCTTGAATCTTGACCATTCATCATCTCCTCTCAGACTGTCGCTCACTAAAGAATTGACTTGATCGACAAACTCGTATGGGATTCTCCCCTCATCGGAATATTTTTTTGTGATGACACGAATCTGCTGTAGCACATCATTTTTATTCGAAAGCAGCAATACGGAAGAGCTTATCTCACAGTCTTTCTGTTTTATATCACGTTCAAAATTCTCTAAATTCAGACGCTTTATAATCATCTCTTGCTCAAGGTTGGTACGAAGCTCTCTGTTTTCCAACCGCCTCATCTTCATACGCTGGTAGAAATACAGAAATATAGCGCCCGCCAGAATTATAACTGCAATAAGAACAAGGAGAATTATTATAAATCTATTATGAGCGTTCTTTGCCTCCTGCTCCATATTGGCTATGAGCTCCTTCTGACGCTGAATGGCTTCACGGGCTTTCGCCTTGGGCACTTCCTGACCACGAAAAGTATTGACTTGCCGTTCGTAAGCTTTCAGATATTTCTTCAGATAGGTGAAAGCTTGCTGCCTGTTACCCTTGTTTTCATAAATCCGAGCCATGTATTTGTATATAGACGGCTCCCAGTATTCATTAGGATAATGAAGGGCTATTGTCTCTGTCTCCTCCAGAAGTGCAAGAGCTTTGTCATATTCTCCACGGGAGTACAAAACCTCAGCCTCCTGAATATTCAGGACGATTTTGAGCAGCAGATTATCCGGCACCATTTCAGCTCTCATATTTTCGCCTAAGCTGAGATAATACATTGCGGAGTCAGATTCATTCCGGATATTGTAGATTGTAGCTAATTGTTCATAAGCCTGAATAGTCATACCGGGGTCATCGCTACCCTGCTCTATCGCTTCCTTGTACAGGTGTATTTTCTCACTTTCATCTTTTGCAAGAGTAGCTTTGAAGTAGGCTATTCGGTTATTAGGGTAGCCGTATGCACTGTAGTGACGCTCGGCGAGATTGATTTCCTCAAGAGCCTGGTCATAATCACCTATACTGGAATACATCAGTCCTAACAGCAGACGGGCATTGCCGAGAAAATAATCATCTCCGTATTTTTCAAATATAGGTATAGCCTCCTGTAGCAGCTGATAGGTGTTGAAATAATTACCTATACGGTCATGATTCCCGGCAAGCTGATATGACAGACAGGCATAATCATAATCGTAACTTTTAGGTATTCGGCCACGTGCCTTTTCAAGCAGAGCTATACAACTGTCAGGATTGGCATTAAGTTGTGTGGAACGTATCTGCCACAACGTAGACCTTGCATCAAGCACGGGATTACCGGAACGCGAGGCTATATCTTTCATTTTCCCAATCCATCCGGCTACCTGTGTATCATTGGCCCGGTTGACTTCATTGGTTAGCACCAGACGTGCTATTGAATCAAACGTACTGTCTTCAATCCGGAAATGATATTCACTCTGAATAGCAGCATTACATATATGCACATAGATGATAGAAAACAAGGCAATTGCGATGTTTTTAAACCGGTGTCCGACACTACGTGGTATAACAGTCCGACATCGTTTCAAGATGTAAGTTAACCCTTCCATGCTTTCATGAGTTCTCTATCAGACTACAAAGGTAGGCAAAATTTCAATACCACCGACATTCTGATGTGTTGTTTTCAGAAAACATTAAATCTTGGCATACATATAGAATTTATATTTTGCCGGTCGAAGATTTGTTGCTATATTTGCCGCCGGAAACCGACAGGGGTGCCTGTACCGTCATGGTGCTGTGCTGAGATTATACCCTTTGACCTGACGCAGATAATGCTGCCGTAGGGAGATTCCGGACCTCGCGTCGTTGTTTCCGGACATCTGTGCAGGTGTCTGATGATACAACCTTATAGACAACGACGCATGACAACTCCTAACACTGACACATTCGATTATTACATTCCTGTGCTATGCGTGGCGGGCAGTGACCCGTCGGGCGGTGCCGGAATACAGGCGGATCTGAAGACCTGTGAGGCTTTCGGTTGCTACGGCATGGCCGTAGTGAGCGGTCTGACGGCTCAGAGTCCGAGCCGCGTCACAGCCGTACGTTCCGTATCGGACTTTATGGCAGCGCAGTTAGAGACACTTCTTGATGAGATAAGACCTGCCGCTGTCAAGACAGGAATGTTGCCTGATGTACAGGCAGCTGAAGCAATAGTTACAGCCATACAGCGATATAATCTTAATAACGTGACAGTAGACCCGGTGATGATCGCTACTTCCGGTCATGCCCTCGCTGAAGCTAAATATATTGATGCTCTGACTACTCTGCTTCTGCCTCATACAACAATAGTGACACCTAATATACCTGAAGCCGAACTATTAGCATCTATCCGTATCAGCAATCTCAACGATTGCCGCCGCGCCGCTGTCCGTATAGCAACGCAATACGGCAGTCGGTCGGTATTAGTAAAAGGAGGTCATTCAGAAGACAACATAGTCACAGACATCCTTTATCTAACCGATACAGACACTTTTCACACATTTGAAGCACCACGTATCACCACACCCAATACTCATGGCACAGGATGCAGACTCTCCACAGCGATAGCCTGCGGATTAGGGTGCGGCCTTTCGATAACTGAGGCTGTCGCCCATGCTAAGAGCTGGCTTACAGCGGAATTGCGCTATCATTCCCGTTACCGATTTCCATCATCTTCACATAATACTCATCTATGGATATAACTCTCAACAGTCAGCCGCTATCTGTGGCTGAAGCATCAACTGTAGCCTCACTGCTTGATGACCATAATACACAAGGTACAGCTATAGCTGTCAACGGTTGCTTAGTACGACGTAACGAATGGGAGTCAACTCTTCTGCAGCAAGGAGACCAAGTGATAATAATCACAGCCGCTTATGGCGGATAAACTGCTCACTATAGTCATCACACTGCCTGACCAAGCTCCTGAAGACGAGGCTGAACGTATATCCTATATGCTAAAAAGCGGCATAGTAGACCGTGTGCATATACGTAAGCCGGAATGGACAGCCGAGCGTATCGAAAGTCTTATCCGAACTATCGGAAATCAGCTACATCACCAGCTGAGCGTTCATTCCTGTCCGGAACTACTTGAGGTGTATCCGAATTTAGGCTATCATTTTTCGGCTTTACGGTCTGCTCCGGCAATACGTCCTACAGTACTGTCATACTCCTGCCATACGCCGGAAGAAGTATGCCAAGTCGGGAGGGTTTGTAACTATGTCTCACTGTCTCCGGTATTCAATTCAATATCAAAACAGGGATATAAGGCAGTAGCATTTGACCCTGAAGCTGAATATATTGCCACACAGTCTGCACTAACCGTAGCTTTAGGAGGAGTTACTCCCGCACATTTCGATGAATTGCGCAGGCGCGGGTATCGCGGAGCGGCAATGTTAGGCTATGCATGGACCACACCACTGCAGAAATTTCTAAATCAACTTAGATGCTACAATTCATAACCGATTCACCTACTGTTGAAGGTACTGTTTCACAGGCGCACGCTGCTCTTGAAGGCGGTTGCCGTTGGATACAGGTACGCCTGAAAAACGCTGTTGACAACGATGTGTTGAAGGCTGCGAGTATGATAAGCCGTATAGCAGCTCCATACAACGCAACAGTCATTATTGACGACCGTGTGCACTTAGTAGAGCCGTCAGGCGCTACAGGAGTACATTTAGGGAAGGACGATATGGCACCTGACGAAGCCCGGAAGCTCCTACCACCTGGAACAATAATAGGCGCCACAATCAACCGATTCGAAGATATAGCCGAGCGTCGGCTGAAGGGAGCTGACTATTACGGTGCAGGACCTTTCCGCTTTACGACTACGAAACAGCGACTTGCACCGGTATTAGACACCGAAGGCTACCGTAAGCTTATACAACAGATTCGCGAAGCTGGCCTAACCCAGCCTGTCGTAGCTATCGGCGGTATCACTCATACTGATGTGTCGTCTCTTCTTGCCACCGGTATCGACGGTATAGCTGTCAGTGGCGCAATAAGCCGCGCCGGCGACCCGATAGCCTCCACACGTCGTTTTCTCTCACTTTTATTTCCACTTAATTCTTAACCCAGATGCAAGACATCCTTAAAATCGGCTCCCGTGAGTTCACTTCACGCCTATTTGTAGGCACCGGTAAGTTTGCTTCGCCAAAGATTATGCTTGAAGCTGTATTGGCTTCGAAGTCACAGATGATTACCGTAGCTATGAAGCGTGTCAATCTTCTTAACGAAGCCACCGACGATATGTTGACCCACATCAACCGCGAGCACGTGCAGTTACTGCCAAACACTTCCGGAGTACGCGACGCACGCGAGGCGGTATTGGCCGCACAGATGAGCCGTGAGATATTCCACACAGACTTTATTAAACTTGAAATACACCCGGACCCTAAATATCTGCTTCCGGACCCTGTTGAGACTCTTAAAGCTACAGAAGAATTGGCCGGTATGGGTTTCACGGTGCTACCCTACGTGCAGGCAGACCCTGTGCTTTGCAAGCGTCTTGAAGAGGCCGGAGCTGCTGCCGTGATGCCTTTAGGCGCTCCTATCGGCACCAACAAAGGACTACGCACAGCAGACTTCCTACGGATTATCATAGACCAAAGTCGCGTGCCTGTAGTGATAGATGCAGGACTCGGAGTCCCTTCACACGCTGCCGCCGCTATGGAAATGGGTGCTGATGCCGTGTTGGTCAATACAGCTATAGCCGTAGCTACTGACCCGGTGGCGATGGCCGATGCTTTCCGTCTGGCAACAATCGCCGGCCGACGCGCTTTTCTTGCCGGGCCCGGCGGCATAAGCGATGCTGCCGATGCCAGCAGTCCTCTGACAGCTTTTCTATGATTATGCCATTTAATCTCTCACTATTCCCTATAACTCCCGCTATCTATATCCAATGAAATCCCTCACCTACCCTGCTTCAGAGAAGATATATGTCTCAGGCAAAATCTACCCCGAACTACGCGTAGCTATGCGCCGTGTCTCACAACACCCCACAGTCACCGTAACCGACGGACACCGTAACGAACGTCCTAATGCCCCTGTCACCTTATATGATACCAGCGGCCCTTACACTGATACAGCATACGTTCATGACATAAAAGTCGGTCTGCCAAGACACCGTGAAATTCAGATAGAAAAACGTGGAGACACCATGCAGCTTGATCAGCTTTCGAGTGCCTACGGACGTATGCGCGAAGCAGACAAATCGCTTGACACAATACGCTTTCCTAAACGCTATCAACCTCGGGTGGCTTTTCCCGGCAAACGTGTCACACAGATGCACTACGCCCGCAAAGGTATAATAACGCCTGAAATGGAATATGTAGCCATACGCGAGAATCTCGACAACGAAGCACGCGGTATAATATCACATATCACACCGGAATTTGTACGCGATGAAGTAGCTGCAGGACGTGCCGTAATAGCTGCCAACATCAATCATCCTGAAGCCGAACCAATGATAATAGGACGTGCCTTCAGTGTCAAGATAAATACTAACATCGGCAACTCCGCACTCTCCTCAGGTATGGAAGAAGAAGTAGAGAAAGCTATGTGGAGCTGTTACTGGGGTGGTGACACACTTATGGACCTCAGCACAGGCGACAATATACATGAGACACGCGAGTGGATAATACGCAACTGCCCTGTACCTGTCGGCACAGTACCTATTTATCAGGCTCTTGAGAAAGTCGGTGGCCGCGTGGCAGACCTGACATGGGAAATTTACCGCGATACCCTGATAGAGCAGTGCGAGCAGGGAGTAGATTATTTCACCATACATGCGGGTGTACGCCGTGAGCACGCAGCTCTCATCGAATCACGTCTTACGGGCTGTGTATCACGTGGAGGTTCAATTATGACTCAATGGTGTGTGCTACACAATGCCGAAAATTTCCTTTACACTCACTTCGATGAGATATGCGAGATACTCAACCGTTATGATGTGGCAATCTCGTTAGGCGACGGTATGCGTCCAGGCTCAATAAATGATGCCAACGACAGGAGCCAATTCCTCGAACTCGATATTCTCGGCGAATTAGCACAACGTGCATGGGAGCATGACGTGCAGGTAATGATAGAAGGTCCGGGTCACGTACCTATGCACAAGATAGCCGAGAATATGGAGAGAGAACTGAGTTCGTGTCATGAGGCACCCTTCTACACACTTGGTCCTCTGACTACCGATATAGCACCGGGATATGACCATATCACTTCGGCAATAGGAGCCGCCAATATCGCTGCTCTCGGCACAGCCATGTTATGCTACGTGACTCCGAAAGAACATCTGTCGCTGCCGACACTTGAAGATGTGCGCGAAGGAGTGATAACTTATAAGATAGCTGCCCATGCCGCTGATATAGCCAAGGGGTATCCCGGCGCTGAAGTGCGTGACTATGCACTGTCCTTAGCCAGATATGAATTCCGCTGGAAAGACCAGTTTGCTCTCGCCCTTGACCCCGAGCGCGCACGTGATTACTATATCGAATCACGTCGTAACGCACCTGATGCCGACGACCGTTTCTGTACTATGTGTGGCCCTAACTTCTGTGCCATGCGTATATCACAAAATATAGCCGAACAATGCGACAAATAAACGATACTGTAGCCGGGGAAGGTTTTGCCGATGTGTTAGCCACTCTTGACTGGGAAGCTACGGCCACCCGGCTGAGTACTATCACTGAGGTTGATGTACGTCGTGTACTTGCAAAAGCAGAGAGCGGACGGCAATTGGATACAGATGATTTCCTGATACTTGTATCTGAAGCAGCCAATCCTTTTCTGGAACAGATGGCACAATTGGCTCATCGTTTTACTCTTGAGCGATTCGGACGCACTATATCTATGTACATACCGATGTACGTCTCCAATGCCTGTACCAATAAGTGTGTCTACTGCGGTTTCAATCATGATAATGATATAAGCCGTACTGTTCTTACTATGGAACAGGTACATGCCGAATGTAAGGCGATAAAGAAACTTGGTCCCTTTGAAAATCTGCTTATAGTGAGCGGTGAATATCCGGCTCTATGCGGAGTGGATTATTTTCGTGAAGTACTGAAAGTGTGCCGTCCTTATTTCCATAATCTCACTATGGAAGTACAGCCTATGCGTCAGCAGGAATATGAACAGCTTATTGAAGTCGGTCTTAACGGTGTGGTATGTTTTCAGGAGACTTACCGCCAGACAGCCTACCGCGAGTGTCATCCGCGTGGTATGAAATCAATATTCCGCTGGCGACTGAACGGTTACGACCGTATGGGCCGTGCCGGACTACATAAGATAGGCATGGGAATATTATTGGGTCTGCAACCTGACTGGCGTACTGACGCTGTCATGATGGCTACTCATCTGCGTTATCTGCAACGTCGTTACTGGCGTACACGTTACAGTATCAATCTGCCGCGACTTTGTCCTTCGGAAAGCGGTTTTCAACCGCGTGTCGTAGTTACTGACCGGCAGTTAGCACAGCTCACAATAGCCTTCCGCCTGTTTGACCATGATGTCGATATAAGCTATTCTACTCGGGAGAGCGATAGTTTCAGACGCAACATGATGCCGTTAGGAGTAACTTCAATGAGTGCCGGAAGCCGCACTGAACCCGGAGGTTATGCTTCGACACCGGAAGCACTCGAACAGTTTGCGATAACCGACAGTCGCAGCCCGCAGACTGTAGCAGCCGACATACGGGCCAAAGGCTACGAACCTGTGTGGAAAGACTGGGATTCAATTTTTGACTGACTCTGACTATGGCTCCTAATCTTACCAACGAGCAGATGATACGTCATGCTCGTACCATAGCATTGCCAGAAATAGGAACCGAAGGTGTGAACCGGCTTATGAAGGCTTCGGTAATCATAGTCGGTGCCGGCGCTTTAGGATGTATAACAGCTATGTACCTTGCAGCTGCCGGAATAGGATGTATAGGTATTATAGACTTCGATACTGTAGGTCTCAGTAACCTGCAACGTCAGTTAGCTTACACAGAGACTGACCTCGGACTGCCCAAAGTACAGGTACTTGAAATAAAACTGCACGCTATAAACCCCGATGTACGAATTAAAGCCTATAACGCTATGCTCACACAAGCCAATGCTCCCGAACTTCTGTCAAGCTATGACATTATTATCGAAGGCAGTGATAACCCGGCTACCAAATATCTTGTCAGTGATACAGCTGCTGCTCTGCACCGTCCCTGCGTAATCGGCGGTGTACGTGGCTTCATAGGCCAGATTACAACCCAGTTGCCTGACGGACCCACCTACCGCGACTTCTTCCCGGAGCCCCCCGAAACCTGCGGACTTACTCCCTGCTCTACCACCGGCGTACTCGGCCCGGTACCGGGCCTCATAGCCTCGCTACAGGCTACCGAAGCCATAAAACTGCTCACCGGCATCGGATGCCCACTCTCCGGACGCCTCCTGCAAATAGACACGCTGACCATGAAGGTGTGGGAGCTGACCGAGAGCTCCGATAGCTCCGATTAATCGGATTTATCCGATTAATCGGAAGTATCGGCATCGGAAGTATCGGAGAAATCAGAACTATCAGAATAATCGATAACTCCGACAGTTCTGATAACTCCGATAGTTCCGATAATTCGGATTACTCCGATTAATCCGATAGCTCCGATTACTCCGATAACTCCGATAACTCGGATAATTTCGATAACTCCGATTAATCGGATTAATCGGACCACCACCCCCACCAAAAAAAGCTGTTCGGCCGGAATCCGACCGAACAGCTTTTATACATTATGACCGACTGTCCGCATTAAGCGGCAGTGACCGGTAAGAGCGGCGATCACTCAGCAGCGGGAGCCTCAGCAGGAGCTTCGGCAACGGCCTGGGGAGCTGCAGCAGCATCGTCGGCAGCTTTCTTGCCACCGCGACGCGAGCGACGAGTAGCCTTAGCCTTCTTGGCAGACTTGTCGGGCAGTGCGTTCTCGTTGAAGTCCACAAACTCGATCATACACATCTCGGCGTTGTCGCCCAGACGGTGACCGGTCTTAAGGATGCGCAGGTATCCACCGGGACGGTCGGCGACTTTCTCGGCAACCACGCCGAAAAGTTCTTTAACAGCCTCCTTGCTCTGAAGGTAGCTGAAGACGAGACGGCGGTTGGCGGTATCGTCGGTTTTTGAGCGTGTTATGATGGGTTCGGCAAAAACACGCAACGCCTTTGCCTTTGCCAAAGTCGTGAAGATGCGCTTATGCTGGATAAGAGCGATGGCAAGGTTCTGCAGCAGAGCGTCGCGATGCCCTTTCTTACGGCTGAGGTGGTTGATTTTCTTATTATGTCTCATCGTTGTTTAGTCTTTGTCTAATTTGTATTTAGAAATATCCATTCCAAAAGAGAGATTGTGGTTGCTGAGCAAAGTGTCGAGCTCGGAGAGCGACTTTTTACCAAAGTTGCGGAACTTCAGCAGGTCATTTCTGTTGAAGACAACGAGCTCACCCAGTGTCTCGACTTCAGCACTCTTGAGGCAGTTAAGTGCACGCACGGTCAGGCCCATATCGACCAGTTTGGTCTTGAGCAACTGACGCATGTGGAGCACGTCCTCATCAAATTCTTCCTCACCTTCCTCAACAGGTGCCTCAAGCGTGATTTTCTCATCGCTGAAGAGCATGAAGTGGTGTATCAGAATCTTGCTGGCCTCTTTAAGAGCGTCTTTTGGAAGTATGGAGCCGTCGGTAGTGACTTCAAGTACGAGTTTCTCGTAGTCGGTCTTCTGCTCCACGCGATAGTTCTCGACAGAGTACTTTACATTCTTGATGGGGGTATAGATCGAGTCAATGGCGATGACACTGGGATCAGCTCCGTCGAGCATCTCACGGTTTTCATCGGCGGGCACCCAACCGCGCCCTTTGTTGATGGTGTACTCCATCTGGAAACTTGCCGAAGGATCGAGACGGCAAATAACGAGTTCAGGATTCAGAACCTCGAAACCTGAAAGCACTTTACCCAAGTCGCCGGCCTTCAACTCATTTGTACCCGAGACCGACAGCACACCCTTCTCGGTGTCGATGTCCTCGGCAAGCTGCTTGAAACGTACCTGTTTGAGATTAAGAATGATATTGGTGACATCCTCCTTAACCCCGGGTATGGTGTCAAGCTCATGTGCCACACCGTCGATACGGATGTTGCAGATGGCAAAACCACCCAGGCTCGACAGTAGTATGCGGCGCAGGGCGTTGCCTATGGTCTGGCCATAGCCGGGCTCGAGCGGACGGAATTCAAACTTTCCGAAGCGCTCGGTATCCTCAAGCATTATGACCTTTTCGGGCTTTTGAAATGCTAAGATTGACATGGGTCTCTACGGTTTATTATTTAGAATACAACTCGACGATCAACTGTTCCTTGATAGTCTCGGGGATATCCTCGCGTGCGGGTACGTGCAGGAAACGACCGCCCTTAACGCTTTCGTCCCACTCGATCCAAGGATACTTGCTGTGGTTGAATCCTGCCAGGCAGTCAGCGATAACCTCAAGTGACTTCGACTTCTCGCGTACGGCTACAATATCGCCGGGGCGTACATGATACGAAGGAATGTTGACAACGTCTCCGTTGACTGTGATGTGCTTATGAAGCACGAGCTGGCGGGCAGCCGGACGGCTGGGAGCCAGACCCAGACGGTAAACTACGTTATCGAGACGGCTCTCGAGGAGCTGCAGAAGAACCTCACCGGTAATACCTTTAGTACGTGCAGCTTTATCAAAGAGGTTGCGGAACTGACGCTCGAGTACACCATAGGTGTATTTGGCTTTCTGCTTCTCTTTGAGCTGAACACCATACTCCGATGTCTTGCGACGACGGTTAGCGCCGTGCTGGCCCGGGGGATAATTCTTTTTTGAGAGCACTTTATCCTCGCCGAAAATAGGCTCGCCGAACTTACGGGCGATTTTTGTCTTGGGACCTGTATATCTTGCCATTTTTCTTTGTCTGTTGGAATTTGTTGGTGTGGGCCGCCGTCGTGGCGTTACCCGGCCTTCAGGTGATGCCTTAGCGCAGCCGCGACCGTCGAGAGAAAAGCTTCTTTCCGAAATAACCTGCATTGTAAGTCGTACCTTTTCAGAAGGCATGACAATGAGGCAGTGTCCGGAGACGGTCTTTTTCGCATTCAGCCTCACCACGGCAGGCGACAGGCGTCGGCCCGCAGCGATGTGAAGAAAATATATTTTGTCTTCTTGCTGTCTTTGCTACTGTCAACGCTGGCGATGCCGATTACACCCTTCTTCTCTTGGGAGGACGGCAGCCATTGTGCGGCAGCGGAGTAACGTCGACGATTTCGACAACCTCGATACCGGCACCGTGTACGGTACGTATAGCCGATTCACGGCCGTTGCCCGGACCTTTCACATAAGCCTTGACCTTACGCAGGCCGAGGTCATACGCTACCTTGGCGCAATCCTGAGCTGCCATCTGAGCAGCGTAGGGAGTATTCTTCTTTGAGCCACGAAAGCCCATTTTGCCTGCCGATGACCACGAGATAACCTGTCCCTCGCTGTTAGCCAGGCAGACGATAATGTTATTGAAGGAGCTATGTACATGAAGCTGACCCATTGCGTCAACCTTGACATTTCTCTTCTTAGCTGCGACTGTCTTTTTTGCCATTGTTCTATGTTATTTAGTAGCTTTCTTCTTGTTGGCGACTGTTTTCTTGCGGCCCTTGCGGGTACGGGCATTATTCTTTGTGCTCTGTCCGCGTACGGGCAGACCGATACGGTGACGTATGCCACGGTAACAGCCGATATCCATCAGACGCTTGATGTTGAGCTGTATCTCTGAGCGGAGGTCACCCTCTACCTTGTAGTTCTGCTGAATCACCTCACGCACGGCGGCTGCCTGTGCGTCGGTCCAGTCCTGTACTTTGATGTCGCGGTTAACACCGGCCTTCTCAAGGATGGTGTTAGCTGCGCTTCGGCCGATGCCGAAGATATAGGTCAGGGCGATTTCACCCCTTTTGTTCTGCGGCAAATCAACGCCGACTATTCGTACTGCCATATAGATAGTTCGTTTGAATTTTTTGCAAAGTTAATGTTTCGTTTTTGTCTTCCGGTGTATGTCGTGCTGCACAGAGTGTATTCTGCCTTACACCCGGCACACGGCCCCGCCGTATGCTTAACCCTGACGGGTCTTGTACTTGGGGTTCTTCTTGTTGATGACATACAGCCTTCCCTTGCGGCGAACTATCTTGCTGTCGGGAGTGCGCTTTTTGATTGATGCTCTTACTTTCATATATAGTGTTTGCTTTTTATTTGTATCTGAATGCTATGCGACCCTTACTCAGATCGTAGGGCGACATTTCGACTCTCACCTTATCACCGGGAAGAATCTTGATATAGTGCATTCTCATCTTGCCCGATATGTGGGCAGTAATCTCGTGGCCGTTCTCCAGCTCCACTTTGAACATGGCGTTAGAGAGGGCCTCAAGAATAACACCGTCTTGCTCTATTGCTGCCTGTTTTGCCATTGCTTTTCTTTTGGGTTGTTATGATGATTGTTTTGATTCAAGGGCCTCATCGACATAGCGGAATGTCGTCAGTATCTCGGGTTCACCGGATGTCACCGCAATAGTGTGCTCATAGTGAGCCGAGGGTTTACGGTCACGCGTACGGCATGTCCAGCCGTCACGCTCGATGACGATATTCTTGCTGCCGAGGTTTATCATCGGCTCTATGGCTATGCACATACCGGGTTTAAGTAACGGGCCTGTGCCGCGACGTCCGAAGTTAGGTACTTCGGGTGCTTCGTGCATGGAGCGTCCGATACCGTGGCCGCACATCTCGCGTACCACACTGTATCCCCGAGCCTCACAATAGGTCTGTACAGCATTGGCGATGTCGCCTATGCGTTTGCCGGCACGAGCCGCTTCGATACCTTTGTAAAGTGATTGGTAGGTAGTGTCAAGCAACGCCTGCACCTTAGGGTCAATCTCTCCTACGGCAAAGGTATAGCAACTGTCGCCACAATAGCCGTTAAGTTCTACCACACAGTCGGTGCCTATTATATCACCCTCACGCAGAGTCTGCTGCGAAGGGAAGCCGTGCACCACTGTCTCATTGACCTCGATACAGAGGGTGCCGGGAAAACCGTGATAACCAAGGCAGGAGGGTTTACCCCCGTTGTCGAGGATAAACTCCCTTGCTATGGTGTCGAGCTGTAGGGTGGTGATACCGGGACGTATCCACTTGGCTACTTCGCCAAGAGTACGGCTTACAAGATCACATGCCCCCCGCATGAGCTCTATCTCTTCAGCTGTCTTGATATATATCATCAGATTCTTCTCAATTCAGAAAAGTCGGTTTACACATCTTAGAAAGCACCGCTGCCTGTGGTACGTCCCTTGATACGACCGTCTTTCATAAGACCATCGTAGTGACGCATGAGCAAGTGACCTTCGATGATGCGCAGAGTGTCAAGTATGACACCTACAAGAATCAGCAGCGAAGTGCCGCCGAAGAATGAGGCAAAGCTGCGGTTCAGTCCGCACACATGGGCAATAGCAGGCATTATAGCTACGATACCCAGGAAGATAGAACCGGGAAGAGTGATGCGCGACATAATTGAGTCGAGATAATCGACTGTCGGCTTGCCGGGCTTAATACCCGGTATGAAGCCGTTGTTACGCTTCATATCTTCGGCCATCTGTGCAGGACGCACCGTTATGGCGGTGTAGAAATAAGTGAACGCTACAATCAGCAGGAAGTAGACCACATTATAAACCCACCCGTACATGTCGGTAAGAGCACCGAAGAAGCCGGTCTGACTCTTCGAGAAACCCACCAAAGTGATGGGGATGAACATGATAGCCTGCGCAAAGATTATAGGCATCACACCGGCGGCATTGACCTTCAAGGGGATGTACTGGCGGGCACCGCCATACTGCTTGTTGCCGACAATCTTCTTGGCATACTGCACGGGCACCTTGCGTGTACCCTGTACCAGCAGCACGGCGCCGGCTATGACAGCAAGCAGAATTACAATCTCGACCAGGAACAGCACCAGGCCGCCGCCGGCCGAATTCATCAGCCTGCCGGTGAACTCCTGAATGAACGCTTCCGGAAGACGAGCGATGATACCGATCAGAATTATGAAGGAGATACCGTTACCGATACCCTTCTGGTCGATTCGCTCACCCAGCCACATTATAAACATGGAGCCTGCGGCGAGCACTATTGTCATGAACGCTATGGTCCAGAAGGTCATCTCTACATGGCCGCCGGCTGCCTGCACCTGATATTTAAGGTTGAGCAGATAGGCCGGACCCTGAAACAGCAATATCAGTACTGTAAGATAGCGAGTGTACTGATTGAGCTTCATTCGTCCGCTCTCGCCATCGCGCTGCATTTTCTGGAAGGCGGGAAGCACCATGCCCAGCAGCTGTATTACGATTGAGGCTGTGATGTAGGGCATGATACCCAGAGCGAATATCGATGCCTGCGAGAAAGCACCGCCCGAGAACATATCAAGCAGCTGCATCAGGCCGTCGGAAGTGAAGTTCTTAAGTGCCATCAGGTCGTCGGGATTGATACCCGGCAGGACCACATAGCATCCGAAGCGGTAGATGATGACCAGCAGCAGGGTGATACCGATGCGGTGGCGCAGATCTTCTACACTCCAGATATTTTTAATCGTCTTTGTAAATCCCATTGTCGGTTAGTTATTTTTTGATTACGGTTGAACCGCCGGCAGCCTTTATAGCCTCCTCAGCTTTAGCCGAGAAAGCATTGGCTTCGACTTCGAGAGCGCGGGTCACAGCTCCGTTGCCCAGTATCTTCACAAGACACTTCTTAGGCACCAGACCGGCGGCACGCAAATCGGCAACCGTTATCTTGGTCAGCTCCTTGGCTGCGGCCAGTGCTTCGAGCACATCAAGGTTGACAGCCTTGTACTCAACGCGGTTGATGTTCTTGAAGCCGAACTTAGGAAGACGGCGCTGCAGAGGCATCTGACCGCCTTCGAAGCCAATCTTATGCGAGTAGCCCGAACGCGACTTAGCACCCTTATGGCCACGTGTGGAGGTACCACCGTAACCCGAGCCTGTACCGCGTCCTACGCGTTTGTTATCTTTGTTGCTGCCTACGGCCGGTTTGAGATTATGAAGTTCCATATTCTTTCTTGAAATTCGCTTTAGAGGTTTGTGACTTCTACCAAGTGGCGTACAGCATTGACCATGCCGCGTATCGAGGCATTGTCCTCCTTAACCACTGTGTGGTTCATCTTGCGCAGGCCGAGTGCGTCAAGTGTGCGCTTCTGCACCTTGGGGCAGTTGATACGGCTCTTTATCTGCTTTATCTGAATCTTTGCCATTTCTCTTTTACTTATTTACCTGTGAACACTTTCTCGACGCTCACGCCACGGTTCTGAGCTACCTCGGCCGGGCTGCGGAGCTCGCTAAGGGCCTCGATAGTAGCCTTAACGAGGTTGTGAGGGTTAGAGGAGCCTTTCGACTTGGCCAGCACGTCTGTGATACCTACGCTCTCAAGCACGGCACGCATAGCACCACCGGCCTTCACACCGGTACCCTCGGAAGCGGGCTTCAGGAAAATACGTGAGCCGCCGAATTTGGCGAACTGCTCGTGGGGTATGGTACCTTTGTAAACAGGCACCTTGATAAGGTTCTTCTTAGCTGTCTCAACGCCCTTGGCGATGGCAGCCTGAACCTCGTTGGCCTTACCCAGGCCCCAGCCGATGATACCGTTCTCGTTGCCTACAACCACGATAGCGGCAAAGCTGAAGGCGCGGCCACCCTTAGTCACCTTAGTAACGCGGTTGATGGCCACCAGACGGTCTTTCAATTCTAAATCGTTGGTAGATTTTACTCTGTTGTTCTTCTTAGCCATGACTTCTGTTAAAATTTAAGACCGGCCTCGCGAGCTGCGTCGGCCAATGATTTTACTCGTCCGTGGAAAAGGTAGCCGTTACGGTCGAACACTACGCTGTCGATGCCTGCCTCAAGGGCCTTACGGGCTATCTCCTGGCCTACCTTGGCCGAAACCTCGCTCTTGGTGCCTTCTGTGATACCCTTCGACGATGCCGATACCAGTGTGCGGCCGGCCAGGTCGTCGATAAGCTGTACATAGATGGCTTTATTGCTGCGGAACACGCTCATGCGGGGACGCTGGGCGGTACCTGAAATCTTACCGCGAATGCGGGTTTTGATTTTATTTCTTCTTGCTATTTTAGATACCATGATTTCCTAATTTAATTATTTAGCGTTGGCCGACTTACCCGACTTACGACGGATTACCTCGCCGACAAACTTGATACCCTTGCCCTTATACGGCTCAGGCTTACGCAGCGAGCGGATTTTGGCGCATACCTGACCAAGAAGCTGCTTATCGCTCGATTCGAGGATAATCAGAGGGTTCTTGTTACGCTCTGTTTTGGCTTCTACCTTAATCTCCTTAGGAAGTTTGATATAGATGGCGTGCGAGAAACCGAGTGAAAGCTCAAGTACCTGACCGGTAGATGTGGCACGATAACCTACACCTACGAGTTCCATCTCCTTCTTATAACCTTCCGATACACCTACCACCATATTGTGGATAAGAGCACGGTACAGACCGTGCAGGGCACGATGCTCACGGTCGTCGGTGGGGCGTGTCACGTGTACGTGATTGCCTTCTACTTCTACTTTGATATCAGGATTGACCTCCTGGACAAGTTCGCCCTTGGGGCCTTTAACTGTTACTACGTCGCCTGCAACTGTCACAGTCACGCCGGCGGGTATCTCGATGGGTGTTTTACCTATTCTTGACATGTCTTAATACCTCCTTTGTGATTAGTAAACATAGCATAATACTTCGCCGCCGATCTTACGGTCTTTAGCTTCCTTATTGGTCATCACTCCGTGCGATGTCGACAGAATGGCAATACCAAGGCCATTGAGCACGCGAGGCATATCTTTGTAGCCAGTGTACTGGCGCAGACCCGGACGTGACACACGGTGGAGGTTCTTGATAGCGCTCACCTTATCTACGGGGTCGTACTTGAGGGCAATCTTGATAGTGCCCGCAGGGGTAGGACCTTCTACAAACTTGTAGTTAAGGATGTAGCCCTGATCGAAAAGGATTTTGGTGATTTCCCTTTTCATCTTAGACGAGGGGATTTCCACCACGCGGTGACCCGCACGGATGGCATTCCTCAGTCTGGTCAAATAATCTGCTATTGGATCAGTCATTTTGGTGTTTGTTAAATTGATTCAGCAGTCCTGAACAATATTTAATTACTCGCATGTTGTTCTTATTTCCTAACGTCTTCTTAACCGGGCACACGGCGATTTATTATGACCACTTACATGCGCGTGCAGTCTTTCAGGGTCGTCTTCCTATGCTGGGTAGCCCTGTTTCGAGAAGGGCGAAGCACCGGATTCGGGCCTTAAAAACTGTCAGTCTAGAATACCTCCGAAATAAAAACTCACAAAATTAGCTATTTTCTCCGACAGCACAAAGAGTTACACCAAACTTTCACAAGGATATTATAGTTTTTTTATGTTTTTAACTTTTTTGAGGGGTCCGAAACAACATTTTTTAGCAAAAAAGCCGTCCCATACCACTTGTAAGCGGTACGGGACGACTTTCAATTTTTGTATCGGAACATCCGGTCTTGTGCCGGACACATTGCGCTGTAGTTATCTGTCAGGTTCAGCCGGACCACCGAACTGAACTGTGAGGCTTACCAGCTGGCTTTCTTCACACCCGGAATAAGGCCTGCTGAAGCCATCTCGCGGAACTGAATACGCGAGATGCCGAACTGGCGCATATATCCTTTGGGACGACCGGTAAGCTCGCAACGGTTGTGCAGACGCACACGTGAAGCGTTCTTAGGAAGCTTCTGCAGCTTAGTGAGAGCTTCATAGTCGATATTACCCTCGGCATCGGCCAGGGCAGCCTTCTTGAGGGCAGCCTTCTTGGCGGCGTACTTCTCCACCAGGCGCTGGCGCTTAACCTCACGGGCCTTCATTGATTCTTTTGCCATTACGTCTTATTTTTTGAAGGGAAGTCCAAATTTCTTAAGCAGTGCGAAACCTTCCTCGTCGGTGTTAGCCGAAGTTACGAAAGTAATATTCATACCCTGCAGCTTAGGCACATTATCGATATTGATTTCGGGGAAGATAATCTGCTCGGTGATACCCAGAGTGTAGTTGCCGCGGCCGTCAAGCTTGGCATTGATACCCTTGAAGTCACGGATACGGGGCAGAGCCACACGAATCAGACGCTCCAGGAACTCGTACATTTTGTCACGACGCAGTGTCACCATAGCGCCGATAGGCATCTTTTTACGAAGTTTGAAGTTAGAGATATCCTTCTTCGAGAGTGTAGGCACAGCTTTCTGACCGGTGATAGCCGTAAGCTCGTTGATAGCAGTCTCGATGAGCTTCTTATCCTGGGTGGCACCGCCGAGGCCCTGGTTGATGACGATCTTCTCCAGACGGGGCACCTGCATAACAGTGCTGTAGTTGAACTCCTTAGTGAGTTCGGGAACTATACGTTCTTTATAGTCCTTGGCTAATGTCGTCTCGCTCATTATTTAATCTCCTCGTTTGACTGTTTAGAATAACGTACGGTTTTGCCCTCCTCATTCTTACGACGTCCTACACGGCAGGGTTTGCCGGTCTTGGGGTCGAGGGGGTTGATATTCGAGATAGAGATCGGAGCCTCTGTCTTGATGATACCGCCCTGGGGATATTTGGCAGTGGGCTTAGTACTCTTAGACACCATATTGATGCCTTCTACAAGAGCGCGGCCCTTCTTAGGAATCACTTCAAGCACACGACCGGTCTTACCTTTATCGTCGCCGGCGTTGACATAGACGATGTCGCCCTTTTTGATATGGAATTTTGCCATTTTTCTAAATCTTTAAGACATTAAAGCACCTCGGGTGCAAGCGACACAATCTTCATGTTTGTGGCACGCAGCTCACGGGCCACAGGGCCGAAGATACGTGTGCCACGTATCTCACCGGCGTTGTTAAGCAGTACGCATGCGTTATCATCGAAGCGGATATAGCTACCGTCGGGACGGCGTATCTCTTTCTTAGTGCGCACTACGACAGCCTTAGAGACTGTGCCTTTCTTTACCTCCGACGAAGGGATGGTGCTCTTGATAGTGACAACGATAATGTCACCTACAGAAGCGTATCTGCGACCTGTACCGCCAAGTACATGTATACAGAGGGCTTCCTTTGCGCCGCTGTTGTCGGCTACTGTCAAACGTGATTCGGTCTGTATCATGATTACTTAACTTTTTCGATGATTTCTACAAGTCTCCATCTCTTGGTCTTGCTCAGGGGACGTGTCTCCATGAGGCGGACGGTATCACCTACGGAGCACTCGTTGTTCTCGTCGTGAGCATGATATTTCTTCGTCTTGTTGACGAACTTACCGTAGATAGGGTGTTTCTCTTTCCACTTGATTTCGACAGTGATGGTCTTGTCGCACTTGTTGCTGGAAACAACCCCGATTCTTTCTTTTCTCAAATGTCTTTTCTCTTCCATTTTCTTAAAAAATTGTTTGGGGGTTAGTCATTGGCGGGAGCTGCCTGAGCGGCAATCTCCTTCTGACGCAGCACGGTCTTCAAGCGGGCAATCTCGCGACGGTCTTTAGTGATTTTAGCGGGATTGTCGATGGGAGATATCGCGTGCGTTACTTTCAATTCACGATAAGCCTTCTCTGCGGCCTCAATACGGGCCTGCAGCTCCTGAATGCTTAATTCCTTGATTTCTTCCTTTTTCATTTTGTGTTTGTCTATCTCTGTTGTATAACGTAGGCATCGGCCGGCTTATTGTATGGCCGGCCGCGCCATCGTCGTGTGTTTCAGGTGGGGGATGAGGAGAGTGAGGGCAAACTTAGACGTTCTGCGAAGGATCGTAGTCGCGGCGAACGACAAACTTGGTGATAACAGGAAGCTTCTGAGCGGCCAGACGGAGTGCTTCCTTGGCAACGTCGTAGCTTACGCCTTCTACCTCGATAAGGATACGTCCCGGAGTCACAGGTGCAACGAAGCCTTCGGGATTACCTTTACCTTTACCCATTCGCACCTCGGCCGGCTTCTTAGTGATAGGCTTGTCGGGGAAGATACGAATCCATATCTGACCCTGACGCTGCATGTAGCGTGTCACGGCCACACGGGCAGCCTCAATCTGACGGCCGGTAATCCATTTCGACTCAAGAGTCTTTATGCCGAAGCTGCCGAAGGCGAGCTGATGGCCACGCTGGGCCTCGCCCTTCATACGGCCTTTTTGCGACCTGCGGTATTTTGTCTTTTTCGGTTGTAACATTTGGTCTGCGTTGTTTAGTTAACGGACTTGTTTAGCGGTTGTTGTTTCTCTTGTTGCGGAAACCGCCCTTACGGCCGCCCTGCGGACGACCACCGCCCTGGGGCTGCTCCTTAACGCCGACAGCGTAAGAGGGGGTAAGCTCCTTCTTGCCATAGATCTCACCGCGGCAGATCCACACCTTGATACCGATGATACCTACTTTAGTGAGAGCTTCTACCAATGCGTAGTCAATATCGGCACGCAGGGTATGCAGCGGAGTACGGCCTTCCTTGAACATCTCGCTACGGGCCATTTCAGCACCGTTGAGACGGCCGCTGACCTGAACCTTTATACCCTCGGCACCCATACGCATGGTTGAGGCGATAGCCATCTTTACAGCACGACGGTAAGCAACTTTGTTCTCTATCTGGCGAGCGATATTGCTTGCTACGATTTCGGCGTCGAGTTCGGGACGCTTGATCTCATGGATATTGATCTGAACATCCTTATCGGTGAGCTTCTTAAGCTCCTCCTTAAGTCCGTCAACCTTCTGACCGCCAGGGCCTATAATCATACCCGGACGAGAAGTGCAGATAGTCACAGTGACCATCTTCAGTGTACGCTCGATAATGATGCGCGAAACGCTTGCCTTGGCGTGACGGGTGCGAAGGTACTCACGGATTTTCGAGTCCTCGAGCAGTGTGTCACCGTACTTCTTGCCGCCATACCAGTTGGAGTCCCAACCGCGGATGACACCGAGACGGTTGCTGATCGGATTAACTTTCTGTCCCATCTTTCAAATTAAGCTTTTTCGTTATTAATCGTATCGACGTAGATAGTCACATGGTTTGAGCGCTTGCGGATGCGATAACCGCGACCCTGGGGAGCCGGACGCAGACGCTTCAGCATGGGAGCGGCGTCAACGAATACTGTCTTGACATAGAGCTCACCGGCCTGTGCCTTACGCTCATTCTTCTGTTCCCAGTTAGCAATGGCCGAGCGAAGCAGTTTCTCTACCTTGTTCGAAGCCAGCTTGTTCGAGAATTTAAGGATGCCGAGGGCCTTGAAAGCCTCCTGGCCGCGGATCATATCAACCACCAGGCGCATCTTACGGGGCGACGACGACTCGTTATGAAGCTTGGCGAAGTATTCGCTCTTGCGGGCTTCCTTCAGGGCGTCGGCCATTTTTCTTTTTCTTACACCCATTGTATATGTGTTCTTTTTTTCGTTTGTTAGTGTCGGGATACCGGGAGGCTGAGGCGCGGACCGCTATCGGTTAGCGCCGGCCGCCCTCTATCCCGGTCAGGGACTCCTGGTGTTACTTCTTCTTGTTGCCGCCGTGGCCGCGGAATGTACGTGTGGGAGCAAACTCACCGAGTTTGTGGCCCACCATGTTCTCGGTCACATAGACAGGAATGAACTTATTACCATTGTGCACGGCGAAGGTGTGGCCGACAAAGTCAGGAGAGATCATCGACGCACGGCTCCAGGTCTTGATGACCGATTTCTTGCCTGTGGCGTCCATGGCGGCTACCTTCTTCTCCAGCTTCACGCTGATAAAGGGTCCTTTTTTAAGCGAACGACTCATAGTTGTCTTCTTTTATCAAATTTTATTTTTTCCTTCTTTCAATGATATACTTCGAAGAGTGCTTCTTGGGCGAGCGAGTCTTCAGGCCCTTAGCATACAGACCTGTACGCGAACGGGGATGACCACCCGACTGACGACCTTCGCCACCACCCATGGGGTGATCGACAGGGTTCATTACCACACCACGGTTGTGAGGGCGACGGCCCAGCCAGCGGCTGCGGCCGGCCTTGCCGCTCTGTTCCAGAGCGTGGTCTGAGTTTCCTACCACACCTACAGTGGCACGGCAGGCAAGAAGCACCTTACGGGTTTCACCCGAAGGCAATTTGATAATCGCGTAGTCGCCTTCACGCGAAGTCAACTGAGCGAACGTACCGGCTGAACGGGCCATCACGGCTCCCTGACCGGGACGCAGTTCGATACAATGGATAAGGGTACCGACGGGAATCTTCGACAGAGGCAGAGTGTTGCCTACCTCGGGTGCGACGTTTTCGCCGCTGATTACTTCCTGACCTACTTCAAGACCGTTGGGGGCGATGATGTAAGCCTTCTGGCCATCTTTGTAGTAAAGCAGAGCGATATGAGCAGAACGGTTGGGATCATACTCGATGCTCTTTACTACGGCCGGAACGTCGTCAAAATTTCTCTTAAAGTCGATGAGACGGAGTTTCCTCTTGTGACCGCCGCCGCGATAGCGGGTCGAAAGATGACCCGATGAGTTGCGGCCGCCTGTCGAGCGTTTGCCGACCACGAGAGTCTTTTCTGGTGCGTTAGCAGTTGATTTGCGAACCAGTTTGTTGCCGTCCTTATCGACGCCGATAAACTCTTCGCGTTTGAATACACCAATAATCTTATGTCTCTGGCCCGGGGTTGTGGGCTTGAATTTCTTAACTGCCATCGGTTAAATGTTGCTATAATAGTCAATCTTCTGTCCTTCTGCCACAGTCACATAAGCCTTCTTATAGGCAGGTCTCTGACCGCGCAGGATGCCGCTCTTGGTATAGCGCTGCTTACGCTTGCCGGCATAATTGGCTGTGTTAACCCGTACGACGCGCACGTTGTAAAGCTTTTCAACGATGTCCTTAATCTGGAACTTATTAGCGTCGGGAGACACAGCAAATGTGTAGCAATTTTCCTTCTCGCTATAGGCGTTTGCCTTCTCGGTAACGAGGGGTTTGATATCTATATTCATTTCTTTTATCTCCGGTTAATGGGTTAAAACACGTCATTTATGACCTTGATACTATCCTCGGTGACAACAAGCGCATCATTGTTGAGCACAGCATAAGCATTAAGGTCTATGGCCTGCATCATCAGAGCGTTGGGGACATTGCGTACCGACAGCAGAACATTATCGTCTACATTGTTAAGCACGAGCAGAACGCGCTTGTCTGCCACTTTGAGATTCTTGGCCATTTCGATGTAACTCTTGGTGCGCGGAGCATCAAAAGTGAAGTTTTCGACCACAATTATCTTCTGGTCAGCTGCCTTCGAGGTCAGTGCTATGCGGCGTGCCAGAGCTTTCATCTTCTTATTGAGCTTGGTACGATAGTCGCGCGGACGCGGACCGAACACTGTGCCACCGCCGCGAAGCAGAGGTGAATTGATGTCACCGCGACGAGCGCCGCCGCCGCCCTTCTGACGACCGAGCTTACGGGTAGAACCGCTGACCTCGCTACGCTCTTTGCTCTTGTGAGTGCCCTGACGCTGGTTGCCGAGATACTGCTTGATGTCGAGATAGAGGGTGTGATCAGCATTGCCCTCGCTCAGGTCGCGGCAGAACACCGCATCGTTGAGTTCGACCTTACGGCCGGTGTCTTCTCCCTTGATGTTGTAAACTGCTACTTCCATTATTTCTCAACTGAAACGATTGAACCTTTGGGGCCCGGAATCGAACCCTTGATAACTAACAAATTGTGTTCGGGCAGTACTTTAATAACCTGAAGATTCTGCACTGTCACACGCTCGTTGCCCATCTGGCCGGCCATACGCAGGCCTTTGAACACCTTGGCAGGATACGAGCAGGCACCGATAGAACCGGGGGCACGAAGACGGTTATGCTGACCGTGAGTGCTCTGGCCTACACCGCCGAAGCCATGACGTTTAACAACGCCCTGGAAGCCTTTACCCTTGCTGGTACCGACTACATCGACAAAGCCACCCTCCTGAAACAGCTCGACAGTGAGTGTCTCGCCTAAGGCGGGCATAGTCTCAAATGACTTGAACTCGGCCAAGTGGCGCTGGGGGGCTACTCCGGCCTTCTTGAAGTGACCGGCCATGGGCTTGTTGGTGTGCTTCTCTTTCTGCTCCTGGAAGCCTACCTGAACGGCGTCATAGCCGTCCTTGTCCATAGTTTTGATCTGAGTAACCACACAAGGACCTAATTCGATAACAGTGCACGGAACATTCTTTCCGTCGGCACTGAAAACGGATGTCATTCCGATTTTCTTTCCTAATAATCCTGGCATTTCTTACTTCTGTATTTATCTTTTGGCCGGTGCCGCCTGCGGCACCGGCTCTATGAGTTTAGGTTGGGATTGAGTTGAGAGAGTTAAGGTCAGACCTTAATTGACACGTCTACACCGCTGGGAAGTTCAAGCTTCATCAGAGCATCGACAGTCTTCGAGCTGCTGCTGTAGATGTCTATCAGACGCTGGAAAGATGAGAGCTGGAACTGCTCGCGCGACTTCTTGTTAACGAATGTCGAACGGTTGACGGTGAAGATACGCTTATGAGTGGGCAGGGGTATCGGGCCGCTCACCACCGCGCCGGTGGCCTTCACTGTCTTGACGATCTTCTCAGCCGACTTGTCGACCAGATTGTGATCGTAAGATTTGAGTTTGATTCTGATTTTGTGGTCCATATTGTTGTTTCGTATTTTATTTCAGTAGATCAACGCGGCCCTGGCACTCGGTGAGTACGTTGCGGGCTATAGAGCTGCTCACTTCTGCATAGTGACTGAAGCTCATGGTCGAAGTGGCACGGCCTGAAGTGATGGTACGAAGTGCGGTCACATAACCGAACATTTCTGCCAGCGGAGCTTTAGCCTTAACGATACGGGCACCGCTACGGCTTGTTTCCATACCCTCTACCTGGCCACGGCGTTTGTTAAGGTCGCCGATTACATCACCCATGCTTTCTTCCGGAGTCACTACCTCTATCTTCATGATAGGTTCAAGAAGAACGGGACCGGCTTTTTCCGATGCCTTTTTGAAGGCCTGGATAGCACAGAGTTCAAATGACAGCTGGTCTGAGTCAACAGGGTGGAAGCTACCGTCGAGCAGAGTTACCTTAAGCTGCTCTACAGGATAACCGGCAAGCACACCGTTTTTCATAGCTGTCTGGAAGCCCTTCTGTACAGCAGGAATATACTCTTTAGGTACATTACCGCCCTTAACTTCATCAACAAACTGAAGATTGCCTTCGAAGCCTTCATCTACAGGCTCTACGCGTACAATGATGTCGGCAAACTTACCACGACCACCGGTCTGTTTCTTAAATACTTCACGCAGCTCTACAGGCTTAGTGATAGCCTCTTTGTAAGTAACCTGCGGACGGCCCTGATTACACTCAACCTTGAATTCGCGACGCAGACGGTCAATGATAATATCAAGGTGAAGCTCACCCATACCGCTGATGACGGTCTGACCTGTCTCTTCGTTAGTCTCCACACGGAAAGTCGGGTCTTCCTCGGCCAGCTTCTGAAGGCCGACACCGAGTTTGTCAAGGTCTTTCTGGGTCTTAGGCTCTACAGCGATACCGATAACAGGATCGGGGAACTCCATAGCTTCAAGTACGATAGGAGCATCCTCAGCACAGAGTGTGTCACCAGTGCGTATATCCTTGAAACCTACACCGGCACCTATATCGCCACAACCGATTACCTCTTTGGGGTTCTGCTTATTAGAGTGCATCTGGAACAGACGCGAGATACGCTCCTTCTTACCCGAACGGCTATTGAGCACGTAGCTACCGGCGGGAATCTCACCTGAGTAAACACGGAAGAAACACAGACGGCCTACGTAGGGGTCAGTAGCAATCTTGAAAGCAAGAGCTGACATCGGAGCTTCAGGACTGGGCTCACGGGTCTCAATAGTATCGGGGTCGCCCATAGCGTGACCCTCTACAGCACCGGCATCAAGGGGTGAAGGCAGATAGGCACAGACAGCGTCAAGAAGAGTCTGAACACCTTTATTCTTAAACGACGAACCGCATATCATGGGATTCACTTCCATAGCCAGAGTAGCTTTACGGATAGCCTTGCGAATCTCCTCGTGAGTGATTGTATCGGGGTCGTCGAAATATTTCTCCATCAGCACGTCGTCATACTCAGCCAGAGTCTCAAGCATTTTGTCGCGATACTCTTCGGCTTCGTCGCGCAGGTTGGCCGGAATTTCAGCCACACTGTACTCGGCACCCATGCTTTCGTCATGCCAGAACAGAGCTTTCATAGTGATAAGGTCAACCACACCTTTGAAAGTCTCTTCGGCACCGATAGGTATCTGGATAGGCAGAGGGTTGGCACCCAGAACTTCACGTACCTGACGCACAACTTCAAAGAAGTTAGCGCCCGAACGGTCCATCTTGTTGACGTAACCGATACGTGGTACATTGTACTTATCAGCCTGACGCCATACAGTCTCACTCTGGGGTTCTACACCACCTACGGCGCAGAAGGTAGCGACAGCACCGTCAAGTACACGCAGCGAACGTTCTACCTCAACAGTGAAGTCAACGTGCCCCGGAGTGTCAATAAGATTGATTTTGTATTTATTGCCATCATAATTCCAGAACGTGGTGGTGGCTGCCGAAGTGATAGTAATGCCACGCTCCTGCTCCTGCTCCATCCAGTCCATGGTAGCGGCACCATCATGCACCTCGCCGATTTTGTGAGTCAAGCCGGTGTAGAACAGGATACGCTCCGAAGTAGTGGTTTTGCCGGCATCAATGTGAGCCATGATGCCAATATTTCTGGTGAGCTTAAGATCGTCGTGTTTTGCCATTGTAGTGTTGAAATCTCAAAATTAGAATCTGAAGTGTGCGAAAGCGCGGTTAGCCTCAGCCATGCGGTGCATATCCTCTTTACGTTTGAAGGCACCACCCTGGTCATTGAAGGCATCGACAATTTCAGCGGCCAGTTTGTCGGCCATAGTCTTACCTCCGCGCTTACGGGCATAGATGATGAGATTTTTCATTGATATTGATTCCTTACGGTCAGCGCGGATTTCGGTCGGCACCTGGAAGGTAGCACCGCCGACGCGACGTGACTTCACCTCTACCTGAGGAGTAACATTCTCAAGAGCCTTTTTCCAGATCTCGAGTGCACTCTTCTCCTCGTTGGGCAGCTTGGACTTCACAGTCTCAAGTGCGGTGTAGAAGATGGTGTAAGCTGTATTTTTCTTGCCGTCATACATCAGGTGATTCACGAACTTGGTCACCTTTACGTCATGAAAGACTGGATCGGGCAGTATGACGTGCTTCTTTGGCTTAGCTTTTCTCATTGCTGTTTGTTTAATGTTTTTGTCTCGGCTGCACTTGGACGGCTCCGCTCCCCGTTGACGCCCTGCGTTCAGGGCCGGCGTGCCGTGCTCTGCTCTTCAACGCCCGGCGCTCTCGCCTCGCGTTTACTCAACCTTGGGTCAGCCAGTGAAATCAAAAACAAGTGTACTTTGAATTGTGTTACTTGACGGCTGCGGCCCGCGCAGCCTTTATTTTGATTTTACTCTCTTGCGGCAAACCCTTATTTCTTCTTGGCTGCCTTAGGACGCTTAGCTCCGTATTTGGAACGACGCTGTGTGCGGCCCTGTACACCGGCGGTGTCAAGTGTGCCGCGCACGATGTGATAACGCACACCGGGAAGGTCTTTAACACGACCGCCGCGTACCATCACAATCGAGTGTTCCTGCAGGTTGTGGCCCTCGCCGGGAATGTAGGAGTTCACCTCCTTGCCGTTGGTGAGGCGTACACGGGCAACCTTACGCATTGCCGAATTAGGCTTCTTGGGGGTTGTCGTGTAGACACGCACACACACGCCACGGCGCTGAGGACATGAGTCCAGAGCCGGAGACTTGCTCTTGTCTTTAAGAGCCACGCGTCCTTTTCTTACTAACTGCTGAATTGTAGGCATTCTTAGTTTTGTTTGTTACTTTATTTGATTCAGTTCTTTTGCCTGTGTTATTTCCGCAAGACTCAGAGGGCCTCGCAGTATTGCCTCAAAAGCAGATTCCATAAACACCGCAAAGCGTACTAAGTTACTGCCACACAGTCACTTAGCCACTCAGCTAAAGGAAGTCTCTTCTTAAAGCACTGCAAAGTTACTAAATCTTAGGGTTTTACACAATACTCACGAACATTTTTTATATCGTATTAACTATTTTTACCAATCAACCTTACTTTTCACTCTCTGACCACTCTTATTTGTAGCGACTTGCTACCTCACGTATACATTCAAATATGTGTCGGTCGCACTCATCAAGATGCTTGTCACGACGCTGCATCACACGTTCGGCTATGTCACAGAATTTTTTCATCGTCACATCGCTGAACCCTGCCGTCGCCGAACCTTCAGAAAAACTCGGTATAAATACTCTCGGAAATCCGGCTCCATGTATATTGCACCCCACTCCCACTACCGTAGCGGTGTTGAACATACAGTTAATACCTGCCTTGGAATGATCTCCCATAATAAGGCCGCAAAACTGTAGGTCAGTACGCATAAAGGAATGTGTGGCGTAGTTCCAGATTCTTATTTTGCTGTAATCATTCTTAAGATTCGAAGCATTAGTACCCGCTCCTATATTACACCACTCGCCTATTACAGCATTACCGAGATAACCGTCATGAGCCTTGTTACTGTAACCGAATATAACCGTATTATCTATTTCTCCTCCCACTTTACAGTAAGGACCGAATGTTGTGCCTCCGTATATACGTGCACCCATCTTTACTTTAGAGTTCTCACACACAGCCAACGGCCCACGTAACGAAGCTCCCTCCATAATCTGTGCACCGCGTCCTATATATACAGGTCCATCTTTAAGATTTATCGTCACACACTCCAGCGAAGCTCCTTCCTCTATAAATATTTTAGAGTCGGCCCGACATCCGGCGCCTATTATTCTTACTGTGTCGCTTAGCGGTGCGCTGACACGTCCTGCCGTCAGACGCTCGAAGTCTTCGGCTATCATCTCAGCATTACGCAGAAATATATCAAACACATAATGTATGACACGAAGACGGTCTGAATTTATCACTTTGAAATCCGCTGCGGCAGCTCCTTTATCAATAACGTTACAACATTGCCGGGCAGTACCGCGACAGGCTCTGATTACACCATCGGCATCGGCCAGAGCACACTCCGGCTCAAGGTTATCTATAAGCCGCACCACATATTTATCAGGAAGCACACTGCCTGATACAAACAGACAGTCATCACATTCTTCGTAAGCACAGCCGCCGAACTTATTATGCAAATAAGCGGCCGGACGATAGGAGTAACGGCCCGGAAGCAGGCTTTCCCACTTCTCACGCAGAGTGGTGATACCGATTCTGAATTCAGCTATCGGACGCGTAAACGATAGTGGCAACAGATTACAATGACTTTCTTCTGTGTCGAAGAGTATGATGTGGCGTTGGGTGTACATGTTTTGTGGCGTAGAGTTGGCGACCGGACTATTCACCTTCCCGTAAGGAAGCACGACATAGCCAATAACTAACATTAATTAAGGAGTGAGAATAGGGAATGGCTATAAGTAAGTATTGAAAAAAATTACTCACTTTTGCCAATTGTGTGCAAATCTACTACTTTTTATCTTTTTATCCAAAAAATTTATTTTTATATTTTGGATTTTTCATAAATAATAATAAAAACAAAAACGGCAGCGACTTTCACAAGCCCTCTGCCGTTCTGTGATTTTTTAGATATCCGCCTGCTTTCACAAGCCAACGAACCTCCTACTCAACCACTAACTTACAAATTATATATCACTATTACTTAAAAGCTTTTTGACTTGCCTATACTTTCTAAACTGAGTTGTTACGTACTTTAACCGTGGGTCAGCTTCTATCAGCGACCCGCGCTATGAACATCAAGCTTCCGGAGTAGGCGGTGAACAAGACTAATTTCAGCACTTGTTACTCCCTGTCTCCGAAAAACAATGCAAATATAGCGCTTTTAGAAATACTGGCCAAATTTTCTATTAAAAAAATTTACTAAAATCAATCAACTTATCCCAATAAATACAATAATACGCCAATACGACTAATATTTTCAGCTCCTTTAGGTCATAAAATTCCCTTTCAGCTCCAAATTAGACCTCTTATCAGCGTTTTTTTACTTCTCAGCGCATTTTACACTTTTTTCATCTTCGTATAAGTTGACTTTTTTATAAGACAGACTTTTTTATTCCGTCTTTTTTGTTTCTGGTACGATGAAGCATAAAGTCGGACTTTTTTATTAACTTTACCGTCACAACCAAACCATGCAGCCGTCCGCTTCTGTCGGACCTTACGGTTGCACATAAATAAAATACCATGGTAAAGAAAAATCAAGAGTATCTTGCAGCTCTGCGCAAGGTCATGGCCGAACACGGCATTGACACTGTCATAATTTCAGGTACAGACCCACACCAGAGCGAACTTCCCCCACTCCACTGGCGTTGCCGTGAGTGGCTGACCGGCTTCTCATCTGTCAACGGCACCAACGGCACAGCTGTCGTAACACCTGATAAAGCCCTCTGCTGGACCGATTCGCGTTATTTTATACAGGCTACAATACAGCTCGAAGGCACAGGATTCGAAATGATGAAAGAAGACGGCCCGGAGGCTGTGAATCTTGTCGATTGGGTGACTGAAAACACTGCTGCCGGCAAAACAGTAGGCATTGACGGCATGACATTCTCAGTCGCTGCGGCTCAACGCCTGCAGCAGGAGCTCAACGACAATAACATCAAATTAGATACTTCTTTTGCTCCTTTCGACGAGATATATCCTGACCGCCCGGAACGTCCGAAAAACAAACTGTTCGTACACGATGAAAAAATCGTCGGTGAGACTGTGGATTCAAAAATCACACGGCTTATGGAACAGGTCAAGGGCGAACTTGCCAATGCTGTCCTGTTATCTTCGCTTGATGAC
The DNA here is from genome assembly GCA_947177575.1 of uncultured Porphyromonadaceae bacterium. Taxonomy (GTDB): domain Bacteria; phylum Bacteroidota; class Bacteroidia; order Bacteroidales; family Muribaculaceae; genus Lepagella. Next base: position 42,327 of record CAMWVA010000001.1, read on the forward strand.
ATAGCATGGGCCACCAATCTGCGTACGGCAAACGATATTGCTTTCTCCCCCATCTTTGTAGCTTTCCTATACATCGATACAACCCGCCGTGTACTGTTTATCGACACCGACAAACTCACCGACGAAGTCAGCGCACACCTTAAAAAATATAATATAGAGGTGCAGCCTTACGATGCTGTACTCAATTTCGTAGCAGGACTACCTAAAGAAACTCGACTTCTACTCGATCCGGACAAAACTTCACGCGGTGTCTACGACCATGTGGGATGCACAACAGTATTCGGCGGCTCCGGTGTAGCCAAACTTAAGAGTATCAAGAACGAGGCTATGCTTACTGCCCTTAATCTGGCTATGCTTAAAGACGGAGTGGCTCTGACACGTTTCTTTATGTCGGTCGAAGCTGACTATCCGAAAGGCAACCTCACTGAAATGGTACTTGCCCGTCGTCTGCGTGATATGCGTATGGCAGACCCGGATTGCGTAGATGAAAGCTTCGCCTCTATTGTAGGCTGGAATGCTCACGGTGCAATCGTACACTATGAACCCACCGATGAGACAGACGTAGCTATCGTTGGTGACGGTCTGCTGCTTGTAGACAGCGGAGGCCAGTATAAATACGGTACTACCGACATAACACGTACCATAGCTTTAGGTACACCCACAGCTCAACAACGTCATGACTTTACACTCGTGCTCAAAGGCCATATAGCTCTTGCCTGTGCCGTATTCCCTCAGGGCACACGCGGAGGCCAACTCGATGTATTGGCACGTCAGTATCTCTGGCATGAAGGCAAAGCCTATTATCATGGTACAGGTCACGGCGTAGGTTTCTTCATCAACTGTCATGAAGGACCTCAGAGCATACGCCTCAATGACGTACCCACGCCGCTTGAACCGGGTATGGTGACAAGCAACGAACCGGGATTATATCTCGAAGGACAATACGGTATACGTACCGAAAATCTTATCGTTACTGTACCGGCTATGACTACGGACTTCGGAGTTTTCTATCGTTTCGATACAGTTACGCTCTTCCCTATCGACACGACACTCGTAGACGTTACCATGATGACAGACGACGAAGTTAAGTGGCTCAATAATTATCACGCACAGGTATGTCAGGCTCTGACACCGCTACTCAATGCTGACGAAGCTGCCTGGCTAAAAAATAAGACTCAACCGATAAGCAAATAACAACAAGATATGGCAATAATAAGAGATGTTAGAGGCTTCACTCCTCAGATAGGCCGGGACTGTTTTCTGGCTGACAATGCTGTAATAGTAGGCGACGTCATTATGGGCGATGAGTGCAGCATCTGGTTCAGTACTGTATTGAGAGGCGATGTCAATTCTATCCGCATCGGTAACCGTGTCAACATTCAGGACGGAAGTGTACTGCACACTCTGTATCAGAAATCGACTATAGAAATCGGCAACGATGTTTCTATAGGCCACAACGTAGTGATACACGGTGCGAAGATACATGACTATGCTCTTATCGGCATGGGAGCCATAGTCATGGATGATGCAGAAGTAGGAGAAGGCGCTCTTGTAGCCGCAGGTGCGGTAGTACTCAGCCGTACAAAAATAGGTCCTCATGAAATGTGGGCCGGCGCACCGGCTAAATTCATCAAAATGGTTGAGCCGGAAAAAGCTAAAGAGATGAATATCAAGATAGCGCATAACTATCTTATGTACTCTAAATGGTACACCGACCCACAACCTGAAGACGCTGAAGAGGGCTGCAAAGATAAATAACTAAAATCGGAGTAGACGGAAGTTAGAAATGTTGTATGTCAAAAAATTGCGCTAAAATTTTGTTGTCAATTTAATAATGTGTAATTTTGCAACCGCAAATTTCATGCACGGCTTCGAATATATGTCAGCCTCATGAAATCGACACAGCAAAAACAACAAAAAAATAAATAATAAGCTAAAACAACAACATGATTATCGTACAAGTAAAAGAAGGCGAAAACATCGAGAAAGCTCTGAAGAAATTCAAACGTAAATTTGAAAGAACCGGCATTGTGAAGGAACTGCGCAGCCGCCAGGCTTTTGAGAAGCCATCGGTGACCAACCGCAAGAAAATGATCAAGGCCATCTACGTTCAGCAGCTTCGCCAGGCCGAGCAGTAATCAAAGTATTACCGGCCTATTTCTCCATGCCGCTACGGCGGCCGCTGGCTGATGACGTCGGCTTTTTCTTGACATACTGTCATCTCCCCGTTCCCATGCCACGGCAGACATGGCGCTTTTTGTGCGCTCCATGCCTGCCGTGGTTTCATGCTTTATTCTCCTCTCTTTTAAACTTTTCCATTGTCTATGATAGCCGCCTTTCTACAATATCTTGCTCTCGAGCTCAATCGCTCTCCTCTTACTGTTGAAGCATACGGTCATGACACACGCCAATTTGCTTTATGGATTACCAACGGGCACCCTGTTGACTTTGATCCTGGTTCGGTAACTGTAGCCGATGTACGTGCATGGCTCACCCAGTTGGCGGCTGGCGGTGACACACCACGTACCATCAGACGTAAGACTCAGAGTCTGCGTGCATTCTTTCTGTTTTTACGCAAACGCGGTGTTATTCCGACTAATCCGGCTGCTGACCTAAAACTGGCTAAGATAGGCAAACCGTTGCCTAATTTCGTGCGCGAGGAAGAACTTGAGAAAGCTCTTGCCATACCTCCTGCTGAAGAAGACATATATCAGATGCGGGATTATCTTGTAGTAGACCTTCTTTATAGCACCGGTATGCGGCGTGCCGAGATATTGGCCTTGACAGACGACGATGTAGACCGCAGCAGTTGTCAGCTGCGCATCACCGGTAAACGACGCAAACAACGTATGATGCCCCTGCCCGTGCCGTTGCTCAATCACATCACAGCATGGCAGGCTCTGCGTGACAAAACATGGCCTGACCTTCCTGTCCCACGTCCGCTCATAGCAGGACCGCGCGGACAGGTCACATACTCTGCAATAGCGGGAGCGGTCAGACGTCTGCTTGGCGACACCTCATGTCCCAAGCGTACCCCTCATGTACTGCGACATTCATTTGCGACAGCTATGCTCAACGACGGGGCTGACCTAAATACTGTACGAGAGATGCTCGGTCATACTTCGCTGGCCACTACCCAGATATACACACATCTCTCCTTTGCACAACTGCGCGACAACTATCTCGGAGCCCACCCGCGTGCCCGTGAGCCGCTAAACGACATCGGTAGTTTTGACTTCGGTTCGGAGGAGGATGAGGAGAGAAATAAAGAGGAAAACTAAAAAAATAGCAGCTAAAACTCCAATATCTTGTCCGATATATCATAATTTTGTGTTATCTTTGTAAGCGGTCTTATTTCCCGGCTCTCCGCGGCCATCGGCCGTCGGGCGACCTAACGGTCTGTCAAAGGTCCGTCAACAAAAATAACCAACCCAATAAAATCACTGCTATGGAAGTCAAAATCAAAGCAATCCATTTCGACATCACCGATAAGCTCGTAGCCTTCATCAACAAGAAAGTCGACAAGATGGGCCGCCGCAACGAAAATGTGGCTGAGGTAGAGGTGACTCTACGTGTAGTGAAACCCGAAACCGCCATGAATAAGGAGGCCGGGGTTAAACTCACTGTGCCCCAGGCACCTGAACTCTTCGCTTCGAAGACAGCCAATACATTTGAAGAGGCTATCGACCTGTGTCTTGATGCCCTGGAGCCTCAGCTCGAAAAACTCAAAAACCGCTGATAAGTCACACGGTAATTATTCCGTGTCATACTTCTCATCACCGCAGGTCCGTGGCGTTCGGTGCCAAAGGCCTGCGGTTTATCAAAAAACCACCAAGCAACACACACGATGTCACGACTGCTTGACCGAGTCAAGGTCTACGAATTCTCGAAAGTGTGCGATCCGCGTGGCAATCTCTCCTTTATAGAAGAAGGTTGCCATGTGCCGTTCGCCATAAAACGTGTCTTCTACATATATGACGTGCCCGGCGGCGAGACACGCGGCGGACACGCACATAAAGAAAACTCGACCGTGCTTATAGCCGTCTCGGGTTCACTTGATCTTCACCTCACCGACGGCCGTGACGAGATAGTGGTCACACTTAACCGTGCCAACAAAGGCGTACTGATTCCGCCGGGGGTCTGGGATTCAATGCATAACTTCACCACAGGAACCGTATGTCTGGCTCTCTGTTCGCACCATTACGAGGAGAGTGACTATATACGCGATTTCGACGAATATCACGATTATGTGCGCCGTCTCGAACAATAAACCAAAGCATCCTTTCATATCGCTTGCCCGCACCAATGCTCAGTATGCTGAGGAATTACGTGAGGCTGCCGCCAGAGTCATTGACTCAGGACGCTATCTGCACGGACATGAGACCGAAGCTTTTGAGAGAGATTTGGCCTTGCTGTGTGGTGTAAAACAGGCTATAGGTGTCAGCAACGGCCTCGATGCTCTGCGCCTGATAGTACGGGCTGCTATCGAACTCGGCCGTTTACGGCCCGGCGATGAAGTAATATACCCCGCTAACACGTATATTGCTTCAGTGCTCCCGCTTACAGAGTTCGGCCTGAAACCCGTAGGGCTCGACCCTGACGCTGCCACTTTCAATCTTGACATGAGTATACTTCCGGACATAATTACCGAACGTACACGAGCCGTTATGGTAGTGCACCTGTATGGTAATCCTTGCTGGGACAGCGATGCAGCAAAGTTTATGGCTGACCGGGGTATAATGATAATAGAAGACAATGCACAAGCCATCGGTGCCCGCACTGATACACCGGGTCTGAACGGGAACTACGTTACAGGAGGTCTGGGTCATGTGGCGGCTCACAGCTTCTATCCTACAAAAAATCTCGGTGCTCTTGGTGACGCTGGTGCTGTAACTACAGACGACACAGAACTGGCTGATACTATAAAGGCACTGGCAAACTATGGTTCCGACCGACGCTACCATAACATATACACAGGCTATAACTGCCGCCTTGATGAAATTCAGGCAGCCATGCTAAGGGTTAAACTGCGTCACCTTGACGAGATTACGTCCCGCCGTCGCACAGTAGCCCGTATCTATAATAACTCTATCAACAATCCTTTGGTACAGACACCTGCCATGATGCCAGGCTGTGTACAAGTATGGCATCAGTATCCTGTACGTTCGCCGAAACGCGACAAACTCAGAGAGTGGTTAGACCAATGTGGCATAGCCACTGATATACATTACGCTGTACCTCCTCATCGGCAGCCATGCTACGCCGACAAAGGTGACAGCCGACTCTATCCTCTCACCGACCGTATAGCCTCACAGCTGCTAAGCCTTCCTATAGCAGATCTTAATGATAAAGAAGCTGCCGAAGTAGCCGAGGCAGTCAATGCTTTCTCCTTATAATTCTCAATCAAAAATATTGCAGTGACCAACGATCCGAATATAAATAACGTCCCTCCTGTTATTCCGGAAGATAATGCTATTTCCTCTGTTAATACAGAGGAATCTTACTCCACACTTCCGCCGCTTCCTCCGGTACCTCCTGCGCCACGGCGAACTAAAAAAGGGCTCATCGCCTTATTTATATGTGTGGCAGCCGTGCTTGCCATAGCTGCTATATGGATAGCTCCTATGTTGCTTAACGGCACACGTCACAGTGCCGTAATACGCATACCTGCACACGCCAGCATACAGAACGTCACTGATAGTCTAAGTAAATATTTCGGCGAATCCTATGCTAACAAGACAGTAAGCCTTATCAAGCTGAGCGGTGTGTCGCCGGATTCGCGTCACGGTGCCTACAATATACCTGTCGGTACTACTCCGGCCCGTGCCGCACGACGTCTGACGCACGGTGCCCAACAGCCTATGAACATTACTGTCAACGGACAGCGTACGCTTCCACAGCTAGCAGCCTATCTGTCCGAACGCCTTGATTTCTCGGCTGATTCACTCATAAAAGCTGCCACAGACCCTGCGTTACTTGCACAATATGACCTTACGCCCGAACAGTCAATGGCTCTGTTTCTGAACGATACTTACGAAGTCTACTGGACTGTATCACCTCGTGAGCTACTCGATAAAATAGGTGCTAATTATCGTCGTTTCTGGAATGATAAGCGCCGTGCCAAAGCCAGTAACTTAGGTCTGAGTCCGGCTGAAATAATGACAGTGTGCTCTATTGTAGACGAAGAAAGTAACAAAGCCGATGAAAAAGGAACTATCGGTCGCCTCTATATCAATCGTCTGCACAAAGGTATGAAACTACAGGCGGATCCCACAGTACGATATGCCACAGGTGACTTCACGATACGCCGTATACAGGGTGTACATCTTAAAACGCCTTCACCTTACAACACTTATCTCAACAAAGGTCTGCCTCCGGGTCCGATACGTACCGGTTCGGCCAAGACCATAGACCTTGTACTTGATGCTGCGCCTACTGATGCTCTCTATATGTGTGCACGTTCTGATTTTTCCGGTTATCATGACTTCGCGTCTACCTACAGCGAACATCAGGAGAATGCACGCCAGTATCATAAAGCTCTTAACGCACGTGGTATAAAGTAGGTCTGTTAATATTCCGCCCAATCATATTTACCCCTTTCTATGGAACTTACCCTCATAAACCAGTATCCTACCGAGATTGAAGCCAGTATAGACGCCGGTATGCTCCGCGCACACGGCATTGACGCACACATCGAGACCAACGGACTTTCAGGTATCTTCCCGGGCACCTCCGTAGGCGGTGCAGCGCTTTATGTACCTACTCCGCAGGTAGCACAGGCCGAACGTCTTTTACAGAATCATGGTGACGAATAAAAACTGAAATTCCTTATCAATCCGCGTGAGCGGCTATATTATAACCACCATTCTGATGTGTAATGAATTCCACTGTTAATAGCAGAGGCTTTCTGTCCTGCTGCCATACCATATCGGCAAGATTTAAAGTCATAGTATTGTTAATGTGTCTGTGTATATCGCTCAGAGCCAATATATTCCATTCGGTATCTGTCGAGAATCATCTTGATAACCACCCGGACACCGTACACCACGAAACTATCTTCGAGCATGATCCCGGCACAGCTTCACACTTTGATCTGTTGCCGGGACACTATGAGGAGGAATACGGCTCCTCCTCTCAGGATACCGATTCACATAATTGGTGGGAGTTACTGAAGCGTAACCGGCTGAACCTTAATGACAGTACTGTCGAATGGCCTGGATTCTTGCGTTTCTGTCTTGATGTATATAAATGGGGTGACGTGACTTTCAATTCATACGACACTACTTACGTTACGGGTACAGGACGCCGGTGGAAAGCACGTCTCACCAGCGAAAACTGGGCTGACTCCTACGCCATGCACATAGGTAAGAATATGCCTATACGTATGATGGGAGACATCTATAGTTCCATAGGTGCATATCTGCAATATATGGCTGTAAGTGTAGGGTACTCTATTGACCTTACACATCTGATTTCCAACAAACCGATTGACCATAAGAAATTTGAGTTCGGTTTCAATTGCGCGCGCTTCAACATCGCTATGTACTATCATGAAAATACAGGCGGTACATTTATGCGTAAATTCGGCCGGTATAATGACGGTCGTCTTTTCAAGCTTTCTTTTCCGGGGCTGAGCCTGTACAAATTCGGTATCGACGGCTATTATTTCGGTAATAACCGGCGTTACTCACAGGGTGCGGCCTATAATTTTTCGAAATTTCAGAAACGTAGTGCCGGCTCATGGATAATCGGTGTATCGTACACTGACCTCAACGTCAATCTCGATTTACGCAAACTCGACGCCCGACTGATGCCATATCTCACTGTCACAGCAGCCGATTACCGGTTTCACTATAATTCTTACTCTCTACAGGGAGGCTATGGATATAACTGGGTGCTAAATCGCCATCTACTACTAAATCTTACTGTCATACCGGCCATAGGACTATCACACTGTTACGAGGATTCACTTGAAGGAACAGGTATGATGACCGCCATATCAGGACGCAGTATGACTTCTCTGACTTACAACAAAGGTGATTTCTTCGCCTGTCTTATCGGTAAGGTTGATGGCAATTGGTATAAGTCGCATCATTACTCCTTCTTCTCTTCTATCGAGACTCTTCAGGCCAATATAGGTCTACGTTTCTGATTATGGTCTTAATCACCTTCCTTCACACTCCGAAACCGATAGTCATAAGACTGATTCTGTTCATATTTCTATCAAAAGCCTTCGTAGCATTTTCGGTACCTGAACATAGTCATAAAGATAACGACACATTGTTCAGACAAGGTTATGCACTGATGTCTGAAGGAGATTACGAACAGGCAGCAGAGATTTATGTACGTATAGCCTCCGCATACGACCCAAACGCCACTGAAAAGGAACGTTATACAGCTATTAAGGCTTACTCTAATTTAGGATATATCTTTACCTGTGGTTTTAATAGTCCGGAAAGAGCCTATGGGTATCTGTTACAGGGATTAAATCTGGCCGAAACAGAAGGACAAACCGATTTAGCAGCAGCCATATATGCCAATATGGGCAAACTATATGCAGATTTCAATGACATACCTAACGCACTGAATTGTTTCAAACTGTCTTTGCAGAATGCTCGTCAGAAAGATACAGCCACAGCTAAGGCGGTTGTATCAATGGCCTTTACTGATATTGCCAGTATGGCTTTACAACGTGATATTACGGACAGTATAACTTCGTGTATAGACTTGTTCAACGAAATATCGACCAGACAAACAGACATATCCCAATACGCTACATCTCTATACAAAGCTGTAAAGGCTGTACAGCAGAAAGACTACGATACAGCTATAGAAATACTGGAACAATCGGTACCTGACGGACATACCGGTATAATAGCCGACCGGGATCTATGCAACCATCTTATCACGTTAAGCAGTATTAAAGCTCGCAAAGGAAATACTCTACAGGCTATAGAGTTACAAAGACAGGCTCTTGATATGGCCCGTAAAGGAGATATGACAGATTTTCTGCCGCAAATATACAGCTGTATGGCTACACTTTATAGCCAAGCAGGCGACCGCATGACCACAGACCGTTACAGATTGCTCGGGCTTGAAGCAGCTGACTCACTTTATTGTGCGCGTGAGTTAGGCAAAATCCAGAATATGGCTTCATTATCACGTATCGACACTCTGACACAGGAATTACAGATGGCCGAAGTAGAACTTACCTATCGCCGACGTGTAATATGGATACTTGCTCTCTGTGCTACTGTAGTATTGATTTTAGGAGCTATATTAACAGTGCGTAGTATACGTCTGAAAAATTCTTACAGTAATCTGGCAAGGATTCATCGTGAGACAGTAGCAGAACGAGATGTTGAGATAAAATTACGTCAGGAACGCTATAAAGGTCCCGGTGACATCGAAGAACAGCTTAAGACCGTAGAGAAAATTAAAGATGTCATGGCTTCGCCATCTACGGTATGTAATCCCGACTTTTGTCTTGAACAGCTGGCCACACTAGTAGACAGTAAACCTAAATATGTATCGGCTATAATTAACGATACTATGCAGACCACATTCACTCGCCTGCTTTCCGAAGCACGTATCGCCGAGGCATGCCGATTACTTGACTCCGATATCGGACGACGACTCAGTATGGATAGTATAGCTGAAAAGGTCGGTTACAGGTCACGTACACATTTCAGTGCTGTTTTCAAACGTACCACAGGCCTCACACCAGGGCAATATATGGCCACAAGGCGTGGTGATGAATAACAGCAAAAGTAACAATATACATTCAGAATACTCGATATAATACAGTTTTCTGTCTGTTTTCTTCATTTCAGACAATCCTGAACGGCTCAGAAGTAACTTTTCGACATTGTTTATATAATTTTGCAGCGTAATTATTTTTACTCTTTTCGGTTATTACCTGCCAAAGATTATTCATTCACATAACCTATATGATATGAAAAGATTTCTACTTCTGACCACAGCCCTTACAGCCATATCTCCGATATGGGCCTTGACAGTCGATGTCCGGACAGCCGGCACATTACCCGAACTTATCGGTGAGAACAAGTATGACATCACAGAGCTCACTCTGACAGGTGAACTCAATGGTACCGATATACGGTTTTTGCGCGAAATGGCTGGCAGTGATGTTTCCGGAGCAGAGACAGAGGGCCAACTCAGTTCTCTCAACATGGCACAGGCCGTAATTGTACCCGGCGGCGATTCCTACTTCACTTCGGCAACTTACGGCGATATGTTTACCGAACAGTCATATATCAGTCCGTATATGTTTTTCGGTTGTACAGCTCTTACTGATTTCACCATGCCTGAAGATGTGGAGATTCTGGGTATGGCGGCTTTTACAGGATGTCCCCTCAGTGAATTCGGTTTCTCACCTGTGCTTAGAGTAATAGGACCGAATGTATTTGAAGGTTCAATGCTCACAGAGGTAATATTACCTGAAAGTGTGACCGAAATATGGAATCTGGCTTTTCGTGGCAGTTCTCAGTTGCGTAGAGTTACTATAGGAGCTGAAGTATATGGCATAGACCTGCCTTTCTATGATTGTCCGGCACTTGAAAGTATCACTGTATCTGCTGATAATCCTTATTTTCGTGATATTGATGGTGTGCTTGTAAACAGCGAATACACTATTATACAGTATCCTAATGCAAAAGCTTCCGACTACATCATACCTGACGAAATAGAAGCCATCGGCACTAACGCCTTCACTGGATGTAATAATCTTGAAAGCATAACTTTCGGTAGTGATTTGCTGACTGTAGGTGAGCGTGCTTTCGAGCGTTGTGCCTCCTTACGCGATATTACGTTCAACGAAAATATACTTGAAATTCTGCCCTACGCTTTTCAATGGTGCGAAGCTCTCAAGGCTGCTATTTTTCCAGACTCTCTTTATGAAATAAGAGAAGGAGCATTCACTGCATCAGGTATAGAAACTCTGCGTCTCGGGGAAGGCCTATATTCAATCGGCAATAATGCTTTTGCAGACTGTGGCAACCTCACTACAGTTGTTTTTCCATCAGTGCCATTACATGAAATGGGAGAAGGTGTTTTTGCTCGTTGTCACAGTATGATAATCAACGATTTTGGTGGCCTTACCTACATACCGCCCTATACCTTCACAGACTGTGCGGCGCTGACAGATATAAAAATCCCCGACACCATAACAGAAATCGGTGAAGGAGCGTTCTCAAATTGCACAGGTATTGAAACTATCGATTTCGGTAATGGAGTCACTTCTATAGGTGCCTACGCTTTAAGTAATTGTACAGGACTGCGTGAATTTAACGTACCTGATCAGGTGACTTATCTCGGTGACGGTGTAGCCAGTAACTGTATAGGCCTTGAACGTATAAAGATAGGCAATGGTGTACCGAGTCTTGGCAGTTGGATGTTCTGCTATTGTGCTTCATTAACAGATGTAGAACTCGGCGATGGTCTAACTTCCACCGGAGAAGGTACCTTCTCCGGATGTGATGCTCTGCAACATGTAAAACTTGGAGCTAACATCACTGATATAGGCGATTTTTGCTTTGGTTACTGCTATCAGCTTTCTGAATTTGATTTTCCTGAAGGTATAGAAAGAATAGGTACATATACGTTCTCAAGCACACCATTATCTTCAATTACTTTACCTTCGACACTCGGAAATCTCGGAAGCGGAGCATTCGCTTACTGTCAAAATCTTACCGAAGTACGTTGTGAAGCTACAGAGCCTCCGGTATGCGAATGGGGTGTATTTAACATGATTCCGGAAGATGCGACTCTCATAGTACCCGAAGGTTCTTTAGAGGCATACCGTGAAGCTGAAGAATGGAAAAACTTCTTCAATATCGAAACCGGGGTAAAGATGTCAATCTCTGACGGAAGTATAAAGATTGGTAAAGGTTTCGCAGACGTACCGGAAGGCATATCCTGTACAGTCTACACTACCGACGGACGTAAAGTAACACACAGTGATAACGGTGGACGTATCTATCTACCTACAGGGCTTTATGTTATACGTACAGCTACTGCAGCAAGCTGTATAGCTATAAAGTAAGTTAACTTTGTAGACAGTTACAGCCGCGTATCCGAAATTTCGGACACGCGGCTGTAACTGTCTACAAAGGATTCATAGCGACTAAATATCCTATATACAGATACATTCTTCTAACGACGAAAGGCAACTCAATAATAGGCATTGACTAATAAACGTTACGGATCGCAATAGTAAAAACTATTGCGACTATTACTTTAATAAATTTCATGTTACTTTTCCGGCTGCAAAGGTCCATAGAAGTACGATGCTGTAGCGCCTCCGTCAATAAGGAAATCTGCACCTGTTATGAAGGCTCCTTGAGGACGCATCAGCAGTTCGGCTACATTGGCTACTTCATCCGCCGTGCCCGGACGTCCTGCCGGACATTTGGCAAACATATTCTTATAGAAATCGCCTCGTGGACCATTGAATTCGTCGATAGCAAGAGGCGTGACTATGATACCGGGAGAGATGGAATTGATACGCGCTCCACGCTCACCCCATTTTATCGCCTCTGCCATAACTCTCTTAACATTACACCTTTTTGCCATCTGATAAGCATGAAGGGTATTTTCGATATTTTCCGGCTGAAGCATCGGAAGCGAGAGAAGTTCCTCTGTTGGAGTCATAGCAAGGAGTCGGTCTTGTTCAGGAGTAAGCGCAGGCATACGATGACCCGACTGGCTTGAGATGGTCACTCCGGTACCACCTTCCGCTATAACCTTTCCCACCTCTTCAAGCAGCACGGCTGTTCCATAGAGGTCAACTTTGAGAATAGCCTCGATAGGAGCCTGTGAGGGAGAAACGCCCGCCGCATTGACCAGCATGGTGATGTCGCCATATTTCTGCGCTTCGGCAATGATCCTCTTTATTGAGTCACGGCTCGAAAGATCCATTTCCATAGCGACAACATCAAATCCAGCCTTGTTCATAATATCGGCTATTGCCTCGGCATTGTGGATATTTTTATCACCAATAACTATCTTCATGCCGTAACCCATCCGTCGGGCTATCGCCATACCTATCTGACCGGCACCTGCCAGTATCATTACATTTTTCCTCATAAGCCTTACATCATAGGAGGGAAACAGGTATAGACGAAACGCTGCTCACGTTCGGCAATCCACCAGCGGCCGTCAATCTTGACATACTTGTCATAGTACCGAACTGCCATCATGGAGAGTTTGTCAACTCCTTCTACCTCATTTACAAGTGAAGCAATTGCGTAGCAGATACCTGTGGCATGAGTGTTATCAATAAAATCAACGACCTGTTGTCCATTCTGGTGGAACGAAGCCTTGGCAGAGCCAAACGCCTTATACTGCGCAATCATATCTTCCACTGAGGAAATATCCATTCCGAGCTTATCACCGAAATAAACTTTCAGTTTGATGTCAGGGCGGAAAATCTCCACATAGTAATCCTGATTATTCTTGTCACTTTCTGTTGCGTAACGGTCAACAAGATCCTTGAGCATCACGCGGTCTGCTATTCTGGTATCCATATTTTGTATTTATTTTTGTGTTCTATTATTATAACGCAAAATTACAGCGTTTTACACTTATAAAACTTTTCAATATACCGCCAATAATTGCACAATTCCACGAAAGTTATTAACTTTACACTATGGTAAAGCATCTGCACGAATTGATTGTATACTCCGAGGAATTGAATCTTATAAACTCTCCGGCATTTTATGACTGTGTAATACATCTGATATGTACGGATGGAATATGCAGTTTCAGATATAATGAACGACTGTTCACGATGTCAGTAAATGACATTGCGGTAATCTCACGTCCTCAATTGGTTACCGAAATTAAGCCTGAAGATGATTGTAAGTGCGAATATATTGCCGCTCCTGATAAATTTCTTCACAATCTTCTGCCTGCCAACAATTACTCCATTCAAGGATGTGTAAGCCTGTTTGACAATCCTATAATAAAGGTATCCGATATAGACGCCTCACGTTTCAGAACTGACCTTGCCAACATTAGAAATCGCCTCAACAATATAGACCACCGTTTCTATCAGGAATTGATGGGAAGCCTTTTGCAGACTATGGTTTATGATCTGTTTGACTTTCACGCTAAGACAAACGACAATATTCTGACTACTGACAGAGTAGGATATATCACAGCCCAGTTCTTCACGCTGATTGAGGGAGGGAGACCGAAGACTCAAAGAGAAGTATCTCATTATGCCGCACAGCTTCATGTAACCCCGAAGTATCTGTCGGATACGATAAAGCGTGTGACCGGAACCAGCGTCTCCACACATATCAATAATGCCGCTACAGCGATTGCTTTGGAATATCTTAAAAACAGTAACATGTCTGTTTCTCAGATTGCCGATGAAATGAATTTCTCATCGCTGAGTTACTTCAGCCGCTTCTGCGTGAAACATATCGGAATGTCGCCAATGAAATTCCGGACTGCCGGTGCTAAAAATTAATGCTGACCGAATACCTTTGATATAGGAATTTTTCCAACTGGGTATTGATCATGCTCACCTCTTCGAAGGTCAACTCTATTGAAATAGAATCTTGTCAATATTAGTAAAGTGCTTAATCACGTACCTGAATGTAAGTTTTCATATATTTTCTTTAGGAAGCTGATTCCATTCTCATATTCTTCCTCGGTCATTCCCTCTCTTCCTTTCTGAGTAGCCATATTTATGGCATCAGCTATTTTCTGACGGTTTTCAATAGCTCTTTTAGTCAGGAAGATACCGTTCTTAGATCCGGAAACTGCTTTGCGGATTATGAAACCGTTCTCCTCAAGAGTATTAAGGGAACGGCTTATGGCTGCGCGGTCCTTGCCTACACGTCTAGCTATATCGCTCTGGCTTTGTCCGTCTTTGATAAACAGATTCTGCAATATGACAAACTGGGCATGGTTAAGCGGTAGTCCCACACTGTGCAATGAACGGTTAAGTTCTGACACAAGAGAGTTGAAGGCGAAATCAAGCCATACTCCCAATAGATCATATTCCGGTCTTTTCATTTGATTTCCCTTTTTAGAAATTCAATAAATGTCGTTGGAGTCCTTTTGAGAATAGCTGACGCAGTGAATGCGCTACCGCAAAAGTCTCCGTTGTTATAATGGTGAAACATCTTTATAAGTGTGTCTATCGAGTATTCCGGGGCATTTCTTTCTGACATTGATTTCCGGATCTCGTCATCAGAGATATACTTCAATTCAATCTTTTGTCCCATAACTTTTTCTATAGCCGAAAGCATTTCCAAAACTGAAAGATTCTGAGGTCCGCATAGTTCCAGTGTAGAATATTGATATTTGCTGTCAAGAGCAATTTCAGCTACGCAGTTGCCGAAGTCTCTGACATCTATCAGATTTATTCGGTTTACACTGTCACGTCCGGTAAAAAACTTCTGAATAAATACCTTATTCCCTATTAAAGCCTCCTTAGCATTAAATATATTCTGCATGAAAGGCGCCGGCTGAACGATAGAATAGATAAGACCGGAATCAACAAGTGCCCTCTCAACTTCAAGTTTCTTACGGTGGTGAGGCAACTCAAGCTCAATGGAATGGAGAACTGACTGATAGATAAATCTCCTTATTCCGGCTTCCTTTGCGGCTTTAATAGCCATTTTACCTATTTCGGCTTCATCTTCACGTGCTGTAGGACATATATAGTAAACTACCTCCATGTCTTTCATTGCTGAAAGCAAGTCAGTGTAAGATGCTATATTACCTATAGCTGTCTCTGATGCTCCGAGCCTGAGCATTTCATCGGTCTTTTTATCTGAATGTATCATTGCTCTGACCTCGATACCTTTTGAAGCCATTGCCTTGACAACTGCCTTTCCGGTCAATCCGGTTGATGATGTGACTAATATCTTCATGTTGAAAATATAATAAATTTAGAATCCGTTATGTTGATATATCAACAATTTTAATTCTTCCTTTGTTTATTAGTCAGAAACAATTTAACTGAAGACAACTTATGAAAATAATTGCATTAGAAGAACACTTGTCAAACAAGACCATTGGAGCAGCTGTGGCAAAGACCATCCAAAAAGTGTATCCCTACGCACAACAGTTTATGCACCCTGCTCCTGCGGATGCTCCAAGCGTACCTGACCTGTTTGAGTTGGGAGAAAAACGTATCGCAGAACTTGACGAAGCCGGTATCGATATGGAAGTAGTATCATACACAAACCCGACGCAATGGCTTACGGGAGACGAAGCCATAACACTCGCAAAGCAAGCCAATAATGAGCTTTCTACAGCCGTGAAACCTTATCCCGACCGATTCCGTGCATTCGCGACATTACCCTGGAACAACCCTATAGCTGCGGCTGACGAACTACGGCGTACTGTGAATGAACTCGGCTTTGTCGGTACACTCATTTCCGGACGTCCTCAGACAGGGAATGTGTTTCTTGACGACAAGATGTATTATCCCGTATGGAAGACGCTGACAGAACTTGACTTACCTGTGTATATCCATCCTAACTATACCTCCGTCGATGCAGTCAACTCATATTATAAAGGTCTCAACGACCAACTCGATACCATTCTTAGTACATACGGCTATGGCTGGCACTATGAAGCGGGAATACAGGTTATCCGAATGATACTCGCCGGAGTTTTTGAGAAATTCCCGACATTAAAAGTCATCTCCGGGCATTGGGGAGAAATGGTACCGTATTTTCTCTATCGCCTCGATCAGATGTTCAAGCCTGAGGTTACAGGACTCTCAGATACAATTTCAAACATCTATAAGAAACATGTCTGGATTTCGCCCAGCGGGCTCTATGACAATGATGCGCTACAGTTCTGCGTCAATAAACTCGGTATCGACCAACTCGTTTTCTCGGCAGACTGGCCATACGTACCGATGACAGATGCCCGTACATTTGTAGATAATGCTCCCCTTTCCGATACTGACAAAGAAAAATTCAGTCACCTCACAGCCGAGAAACTCCTTCACATCACACCATAATTAACGATAAATTTGAAGCCGGTTATTTACGATTGGCTGGTTCCATATTTTTACGATGCTCGATAATCGTCTTCATATTCTTCTGTGCCCATTCGGTCAGTTCGAGTATTATCGGTACGAGTGAGCGACCTGTATCGGTAAGCGAATACTCCACCCTCGGAGGTACTTCCTGATAGAACGTGCGTAGTACAAGACCGTCAGCTTCGAGAGTCTTCAGTGTATTCGACAATACACGTGATGAAATATCAGGTATCTTGCGTCCAAGCTCATTATAACGTATGGGCTCGTTTTCACTAAGGACAAGTATCACCAGCAGTGCCCATTTGTTGCCGAAACGTGCTACAACGTTTCTTACAGGACATATCTCAATTATCGAATTAAGCTGTTCTTTCTTTCTCATTTTCAACATTACTTTCAGATGCAAAGTTAGTGTATTATCGTCACACATCAAAGAAGATGAATACAAGTGATTTTTTCATCTGAATTTTAATTTACAATTCACTGTAAATCACCAAAAGCGATAAATAGGTTACTAATAATATAAAATGTAACCTCTTGATAGGTAGAACAATATTTATTAATTTTGTGTTGATAAACAGTGTTGAACCCGATAAAACAAGTAAGATTATGACACGTATCCTCAACAGTGCTGTAAAACACACCGCACAGGCTTATCTCTGTGCAGAAGCAGAAAACGGTACTCCCTCGGGAGCTTGCGGCTCGGCCTGCGGCGCAGGTGACGAAAAACCCGAACCCAAGCCCGCTGCATGTGGCTCATCTTGCGGTGCAGGTGAGAAGTAAAAATTATCAATCGTCATTACGACTCCGGTACAGACTTGTCAGCCTTGCACCGGAGTCGTTATTTAAAGTCTATGGAATATTTCGCATTTCAATGGCATATTACTGACAGTTGCGACCAGCGTTGCGAGCATTGCTATATCTTCTCCGAAGGGCATCCTCATATCATTGAGATGCCTCTTGAAAAGGCTGGGGAAGTCATAGAGCAGTGTGTCGAGATGTGTAGCCGTATGAATAGGCTGCCTTATTTCTATATAACCGGTGGAGACCCTATCCTACACCGCAATTTTTGGGAAATACTCGCCTTGCTGAAAGAGCGTGATATTCCGTTCACAATCCTCGGCAACCCGTTCCACATCACCGACGACGTATGTCAGCGGCTGAAGTCAATGGGTTGTCAGAAATACCAACTCTCAATCGATGGGCTTAGAGAGACACACGATGAGATACGAAAACCGGGGTCGTTTGATACAACAGTTGAAAAGATTGATGTGCTCAGGCGCAATGGTATACGTGTGGCCGTAATGACAACTGTCTCGGGCACCAACATCAACGAGATTCCTGATATCATTGACCTCGTGGTAGAAAAGTGTGTTGATGTATTTGCATTCGGCAGATACTGCCCGACATCGGAAGAGAAGTCCACGCATATCTCACCTAAGGAATACCGGGACTTTCTTGAACGTATCTGGAAAAAGTTTGAGCAGCACAAGGATTCGGGGACTATATTTAACCTCAAGGATCACCTTTGGACTCTTTTCCTGTATGAAAAGGGTCTTTTCAAGATACCCGACGACAGCGATCCGGACGCTATCTATGACGGCTGCCACTGCGGAGACTGTCACTTCACAATTCAGCCCAACGGCAATGTGATGGCTTGCCGACGGTTTGAAAGCGTTGTGGGCAACCTATTTCAAAAGCCAATCCATGAGTTATGGACAAGTAATGAGATGGACTACTATCGACAGTATGACAAGTTTGAAAAATGCTCGAAGTGTGAGCTTCTGAGGTTCTGCCGTGGCTGTCCTGCCGTAGCATACGGCTATCATCACTCGTTTTATTCACCTGATCCTCAATGTTGGAAAGAAGTATGAAAGCAGTAGTTCTTACAGAGCCTTGCAAGGCTGAAGAAATGAGACTTACCGAAATTCCTGTGCCCGAAGTGAGACCCGGCCGGGTACTTATAAAAGTCCGTGCCTTAGGCATCAATCACTCGGAAGTCCTTTTGCGTCAGTTTGAAGTGGCACAACCATATATCAACAAACCGATAATACCCGGCATCGAATGTGTCGGAGAAGTAATAGACCCATCTGATAGCGGTTTTAGGAAAGGTCAGCGCGTAATGGCGCTGATGGGTGGAATGGGACGGAGTTTCAACGGCAGCTATGCAGAGTATGCACTTCTACCATCAAGAATTGTCTTTGCCGTTGACAGCAATCTTGATTGGGATGAGCTTGCGGCAATTCCCGAGACATTCTATACGGCTTACGGCTCTCTGGTTATGTCACTTCAGCTTTCAAAGAATGATATTCTGCTCGTGCGTGGCGGCACATCTACTGTCGGGCTTGCTGCCATACAGCTTGCGAAAGCCATTGATGCAAAAGTCGTGGCAACCACAAGAAGCGAGAGGAAAGCATCATTACTCAGAGAATATGGAGCGGATGATGTCATTCTGGAAGGAGATGGATTCAGAGGTAGGTTCCTTGAAAAATATCCTTCCGGAGCAAACAAGATTCTTGAGCTTATCGGTGCTTCCACATTGAGGGAATCACTGAAAGTGACAGCCTTTCATGGTATAGTATGTCATACCGGTCTACTCGGAGGCGTTTATGGGCTTAAAGACTTTGACCCGATAAAGGAAATACCGTCAGGAGTCTATCTTACAGGTTTCTACAGCAACTATCCCACTCAGTCGCAGATAACCGATATGATGAAGCTGATTGAGCACGCCAATATCCATCCGATAATAGCCCGCAGATTCACTCTTGAACAAATAGCGGATGCCCATCTGCTCGCTGAGCAGCGTGGACAAATAGGAAAGATTGTCGTCACTATCTAATATCTGCTTTAGCAGGGATTCTCAATATAATTTCAACCTGGAATATAAATAATCTAAGAGACAACTCAATGGGTGTAGAAAACAGCACAGACGGATTAGCTAATCCGTCTGTGCTGTAATATTTAGAATCAGTTCAAATTCCGACATCCTCAAATTTCTCTAAACTGAGTCTGTCCTCAATCCAGTTGATAATGTCAGGTGCAACATGCTTGCCTTTATTATCTGCCATAAGAAAATGGTTTACTCCTAAAATAAATGAATAGGCTCTTGTCTTTTGCCGAAGTCTGCTGATAGAACTCTATGGCATCTTTCGGAGAATTAGATGAAATGACAGACCTTCCGCATCTATACCTGTTTTGTCACACTGTCTTGGATTTCTCTATCACATCTGTAGATGGAATACAGCGAATACCCATATTTTTCAGGTCGTAGATATTTGCTTCAGCAACCTCCTTAGTCAGTGCTGAGCAACAGTCGGTGAGGACTGTAGTCGGATAGTTGCGTTCCATCGATGCAACGGCAGTAGTACGTATGCAGTTAGGATATTGTGTACCTGTAATGTAGATATTCTTCACACCCAGACCGCGAAGTACGATTTCAAGGTCTGTCCCCATAAAGCAGTCGAAGCGTTGCTTGTGTATCTGGATGTCACCGGATTGTGGAGCGATTTCGTCGGGCATCTCTGCTCCGACAGAGCCGGGCAGACAGTACGGTTGACCATCTTCAAAGAAATGACGGCGAAACATATCCGCATCTATACCGGATATGCGTTGCACTCGATAAACATATATAATAGCCCAATCGTTGGCTCGTCCCCAATCAAGGAATTTCTTGATTGCAGGGATAGTTGCCACGGCGTTATCATTTCGGAAAGGGGCATCAGGGGCAAGCCATTCTTTTTGCATATCAATTACAAGAATGGCATTGTCTGCCTGAGTGAGCATTCCTCCAATCTTATTACCCATAATTCTATTCTTTGGTATTCAATTCCTTTGCTTTGGCAACAAGTCGTTGTCCCATTTCAAAGCATTTTTGCTCATCGATTGGGAATTGAACTTCATGCTGATGCTTTTTGTCGGCAGGATCAAACATATTTGCCTCCATCTGTGAATAATCCTTGAACTGAAGTGTGTTGAAGCTGTTGTATTCCTCCGCATATCCAAGTACATACTGCAATGATTGTGTTGTCGATCCAAGTGTGGCGGCATACCCTCCATGATCAAAAAAAGTTTTGTCGGCATTCATGGTGAAAATCATTCCCGCAGGAATTACCCTGTCGCCTAATAGTTTGACATGCTGTCCGTCTTTCACCATATAGGTCGAAAGGGGAAACAGAAAACGCTCAATAAATGCACGGACCATTGCCGACGGATAACCAAAGAAATTGGGAGAGCCGATGATTACTACATCAGCATCGTGCGCTTTTTCAAGCAGCGGACGCATATTGTCGCGTATTGCGCATATTCCACCTGTCTTATTACCCTTTCTTTTACAGGCAAAACATTCCAGACAGCCTTTCAGTGGTTCAGCATACAGCTCAATCAGTTCAGTCTCAGCACCCATGAAGGCTGCTCCTTCAAGTGCCTTCTTCACGAGTGTCTGTGTATTCCAACCCTTACGGGCGCTTCCGTTTATTCCAAGTACTTTCATTGAGGTCTATTTTGATAATTATATTATTATAAACAATCCTGCTGTAAGGCTCGTTTGAATATCAAATATCCTATTTCGCCACATTTATTTCCTGTTAAGCTTCATTATAGTCTATGAGAATAATTGACATTGAAACCTCCACTAAGGAAAATCCGGCGGGAACACGCTTTTCAAAAGACCTATTCGTATATCATGGTCCCTGGCAGGATGAAGAAGGACAACTTTTTCGTCTTGATACACTTTGTATATATTTTGTCAGACAAGGAAGGCATACATTTGTGCTCAATTCTAAAGAATATATTGCAAACGCCGGAGAAATACTTGTATACCATCCCAATGACTTTTTTTTCGATCTCAGATTCTCCGATGACTTCTACTGCACATGTGTATACTGTACACTTGATTTTGCATCAGAAAGTGTGGATCCTCTACATTTCCAACAGTGCCTACGCTATTTGCGCGAAAAACCGATTCTTCATCTTGATAAGGAGCAACTGGAGTTAATGACTTCGTATGTTTCGCTTATGGAGAAAAGAAACAATTTAGATTCCTCCCGGAACTATCCAACAGCCACCGAACTGATTTGCAAAGCATACATATCCGATATTTTTAATCTGGTATTTCGGGAAACACCGATAGGAAACTTTCAGGAGTCCAAAAGCCGTCCTGCGACAATATATCAGGACTTCATCGATATCCTTGCAAGCAGTCGCAAAAAAGAAAGGGATGTTGAATATTATGCAGATAAACTCTCCATTACACCTAAATACCTATCACAGGTATGCAAAACTATAAGCGGAAAGACAGCTCCCGAATGGATTAAGGAATATATTATGAATGATGCCCGACGATATATCATGGGAACGGACTTTTCAATCAAAGAAATAGCCGCCCAACTGGGATTTTCAAACTTTGCTTTTTTCTGCCGTACTATTAAAAAGTATTTTGGAGTGACAGCTCTTGAACTACGGAACCAGAAAATACATGAAAATAAAGATTAACAGACTGTATCGATACATCATCGTTTCAGAACATTTCAACTAAAAAATCGGAGAAGTCAGAATTTCAATATTCCGACTTCTCCGATTGATTTATATATTTGAATGGATGCTTTTCATCGGCCATGCCGTGAGATCCAAGGTTGCTTTTCCTCTTTGAGAGAAAAATTCCACTCCTGTCTGCGAAAGAGAAGCATACGTAAGAAGAGTCATAACCTTTTTACCATTCTCGGCAAAGATTTCGATGGTTGATTTATCGACGAATATCCGAAGTGATATTTTCCGTGTGTCCGGAGCGGCTATCTTAGAATTGGAAATGCGATCGAAGAATTTTATCTTCACATCCGAGCTATTCGTCCGGTCAAGTGTCAGATAACCCGTTGAAGCATCGTAACTCAGCGATACTTTTCTTCCTTCTCCTACACACATATTAAATCCCGCCACATCATTTGAGGCGACATCAAGATCAGCTTTCAACTCATATTGATTTCCCAGCGCGGAAATCTGAGGAAGCGGATATGTACCGGCACTATAAGTTTTCTTAATCCTTATCTCTTTCCCGCGTAATGATTCCAATGATTTTACAGGAGTCTGACGCAGGCGCAAGCCTTCGGGTGTGGTGTAAAGCGAATAGTTTCGAGGTAGTGACCACACTCCCTTACCCCATTCCGAAGGAGCTTGCGGAGCATAATCCCAATAATTTACCCATCCGAGTGTAACAACCTCATCATTTTTCTGAGAATCCCAATTCTGAAACACCCGGGAAGCATAATAATCCATTCCGTCATCAACATACAGAGGGTCTGAATCGGGATAATCGGGAATGAATTTCTTCCCGTCGAAATCACCGACAAAATACTGTTCGCGTGCCCAATTGACCGAGACAAGAAGTACCCATTTCTTCTCCCCTGTCTCCTCAACAGTAACTTGGAAAAGGTCTGGACATTCCCATGAGCGCTTGTTGTCTCCCATCGGTCCAAAGTCGCTTGTCCATGTCCAATGTTTAAGATCGTCCGATTCATAGAATGCCACCTTCTTCTCTAAAGCTTTTGCTACGGCCATGACCCATTTACCTGTCGGCTCATAACGGATTACTGTCGGATCGCGGAACTCTGTGCTCCATATATCGAGCACCGGATTCTGGTCATAAAACTGGTAGGTCTCCCCACCATCATGGCTGAATGCAACTGCTTGCGACTGTTTTTTGGAATCTTCGTCAAAGAGGGTGAACACAGCCACCATTGCATCCTTTCCCCAGCCGGCTGAATTAATAGAATCGACAACCACACTTCCGGTAAAGGCCGATGATTTAGGAGGCAGACCCTTTATGGAATGATTGTTTAGTTCGCGCCAATGCACAAGGTCGGACGACTCAGCTCCGCCCCAGCTGTAAGCAAGATATTTTCCATCATGTTTCACCAATCCGCACGGGTCGCCAATCCAACGATGGGCAGGCGTGAAATGATATTGCGGACGGTAGGGTTCGCGATAAATCGTTGTGTCGTTGTCTTTCGCTGTTGCGAAAGAAGAAAAAGCGGAGAGAAGCATCATGACGCTAAAACCGCATGATTTTATAAGACGATTGTTTATAGAAACCATTTTTCTTTTATTAGACTCATTTCCGGATTTTGGAGAGATTTCACAAAATTAGCTGTTTTTCGAGGAATTAGACTATAATTTTTGTTGCATAAGTTATCAAAAAACGTACGTCACTTCACTCCTCATCATTTTCTAAGCACCATGATACCAGTGATAAAATGTCGGGAAGGAAAATCTTCCTGTGGTAGTATCGAAGTCGGGAGCGGCAGGGGTCACTCTCGGCGAGCTGCGTAAGCAACCTTTTATGCACGGTGTTATGATTCACAAGGTGCTGCGTAACGATATGCCGCTGCCGTTAAGAAAGAAACTTACTCTCGAAAAGGGCGATGTTAGCACGCTGGTAGGTCTTCCGCAGAATGTGGAGGAAGCAGTTCCGGAAATCGGATTCAGCGACCGACAGACTTCAGAGAGCGATATAGTATTCATCGGTCTCGGCATAGCAATAGGCTGTAAAATAGGTGCGATTGTAATCAGATTCGGTAACGTACCGGTCTCTTTGAGCACAAGCGGTGGGGCTATACTTTCTGGGTTGATTCTCGGATGGCTTCGCTCTAAGCACCCTTCGTTCGGACACATTCCGCGTTCAGTCCTCTGGTTCATGGATAATGCCGGCCTGAACCTGTTCATAGCGGTAGTCGGACTCTCAGCAGGCCCCACGTTCATCAGTGGCCTGAAGGAGGTCGGGCCGCAAATGTTCCTTATCGGCATGGCTTGCACGACAATTCCTCTGATTATATGTATCTTCATAGCTAATAAGCTATTCAAATTTCCAGCGGCCGTAACACTCGGATGTGTGGCCGGAAGCCGCAATGCAGTAGCAGCCTTGGGCGCAATACAGGACAGCCTTGACAGCACACTCCCCGTAATGGGATATACTGTGACATACGCCGTAGGCAGTGTAGCTATGATACTCTCAGGCATGGTGGTCACTCTGCTGGCTTAATCTATCTGACACTCAATGACTTCATCACAAAAAGGATAGAGCT
This sequence comes from uncultured Porphyromonadaceae bacterium, assembly GCA_947177575.1. GTDB lineage: Bacteria > Bacteroidota > Bacteroidia > Bacteroidales > Muribaculaceae > Lepagella. The sequence continues at coordinate 67,431 of CAMWVA010000001.1, forward strand.
GAATCACAAATTACACTTCACCAATCCGCACGAGTCGCCTATTTAACGATGGGCGTGGAATCGTATGGTCTCATCCCTCGGTACACAGACCTACCATTTAGGTATATAAAAGTTTTTATACATAAAAACTTTTATATATAAAAACTTTTATATACTTTTGTAAAAACTTTAAATCATTATATTATGGCTATATCAAATAAAGTAGGACCGCCTGTAACTGGAGATGATTTCTATGGTAGAACAGTAGAACTCTGTCGTGCTCACCAGTACCTCGACTCCAACCACTCCCTTGTTCTATCCGCGCCAAGAAGAATAGGTAAGTCCTCATTCGCAAAACGCCTTATAGACGACAAGCAATCTGCCGGTTGGAAATGTGTTTATATAGACCTTGAGGGTGTTCAGACACGAGACGAGTTTTTGCAGATTCTCATAAACAAATTTGATAAAACAGGTATCTGGACTGAAGCTACTAACTTAGCTGGAGGAATTCTAAATAAGATTTTTGAAGGAGTAAAAGGAATCGGTCCTGTTAAATTCGATTTCTCACAATCTGAAACGTCAGAGAAGCTATATACCTCTTTAGCTGAAACAATAGACCATACAAAGGATACACTTATTGTTATCGATGAGCTTACCTTATTTCTAAGTGTTCTCGATAGGAAGGCTAATAATCATTGCGAGATAGAATTCTTTCTTAACTGGTTCAGAAGCCTAAGACAAGTATCTGACAGCAAAATCAGATGGATATTCTGTGGGTCGGTAGGACTACATAACTTTACCCGAATGAGAAACCTATCCATGACAATCAATGATCTTTTATCTTTTGATTTCGATGCCCTATCAGAGCATGAAGCAAAAGGTCTCATTATGGCTCTTGCTGAATCTGAGAATATTTTCATGAGCAATGAAATTATTACCATCTTTCTTGAAAAATTAGAATGGTATATTCCATATTTTATCCAATTGATTTTTACCAATATCAAAGATCAGCCAGACGTAAGAAAAGAAGTAACAATCAATATGATAGATTCTGCTATTAATAAACTGGCACATACAGATGAGTTAAGCACATGGTCTGAAAGATTATCTGAATACAACGGTCAGGAGAATGGAGCGAGACTCATACTAAAAAGACTTAGTCAATCTAATGAGGGATTGTCACGAGATCAACTACTTACCATATATACTCAATACACTGACATAGATCCTATAAAGACCGACAATGAATTGAGTCTTATACTGAATATGCTTGAACATGACGGCTATATAATTCGAACTGAAGGAGGAAGAAGACGTTTCCGCTCTCCGTTATTGAAAAAATGGTGGCACTATAAATACGTTGAATAATGTCAAGTCAGGTAAAACAGTCTCTTTTTAGCCAATTATCAGTAAATGATAATATTTTCAATACCGTAATATCTGAAATAAGTAATAATTCAGGAAGTTCAATTCCTCAGCCTGTTATGATAATCGGGCAAGAAGGTTCTGGAAAAACTACGCTTCTAAAACGTATTTACAATTCCAATATATGCCAAGGGAAATCCAAGGTTTGGATAGATGGACGTTTTATATTCTGTTCTGAAGATATAATTTCAAAAGCACTACATGACAATGCATCTATAGTATTTATAGATGATATGGATTTCTTTCTGACCAGATGTTCATACGAGGAACAGTTCCGACTCAGAAAATTTCTTTATAACGAAAATGCGCCTATGATGATTGGTACTATCAGTAAAGTATTACCGGCATTAACCGAATATGAAGCTCCATTCTTCGAAGGACTAAAGAACACCTATATATACCCTGTGTCTCCTGATATTATCACACACTTATTTAATAGCCAGGATTTAGCACGGGCACGTTTATTAATGAATTTTTTACCTCTAACAATCGAATCGGTAAAGACTGTTTATAACATTATAAAGCTGAATGATATTCCTGAAAAAGATACCAACATACTGGTGTCCATGTTTTCTAACAAATACAGGAATACCTATCAAAGTTTACCAACAAATTCACAACATATACTTAATGCTTTTGAGTCAGGAAATACTGCTATGACAATACCTGAACTAAGAGACAAAACCGGACTTCCGACAAATATCCTAACAGCATACCTTAAAACTTTGGACTCAGGGGATATTATAAGAGTTGATAAATCTATAAAACGACATACTAAATATTCTCTGAAAGATCCCCTCTTTCAGTTATGGTTAACAAAATCAGTACAATCATTATAAAATATGCAAGAGAAACAGGCATTCAAATAGAATCTTAACGATTATGTAACAGTTTAAGAAGCAACAACCTTAAAAATATAGAGAGGCCAAGTCACCTACTATAACAAAGGATAACAACCCCATAGAAATAAGCTATACATCAGACTTTATCGATATATTAAAAAAAAGAGGGAGTATCAAATTCTTTCAATTTAATACTCCCCCTTTTTATTTCAGAATTTCAGTCCAGTAAACTTATGTCAATTACGACGTGGGCCACGCGGGCCACGATCGTTACCTTCGTAACGGGGCGGACGGTCATTGCCACCTTCGCGACGCGGTGGACGGTCGCCGTTATCACGACGCGGACCACGTTCAGCGTTTTCATGACGCGGACCGCGATCGTTACCTTCGTGGCGGGGCGGACGGTCGTTGCCACCTTCACGACGCTGCGGACGGTCGCCGTTATCGCGACGCGGACGTGCCTCACGTTCTACATAGCCTTCGGGTTTCTCTGCAAGCACACGCATCGACAGACGGTACTTACCGGTCTTCTTGTCAATCTCAATGAGTTTCACTTTTACCTTGTCACCTTCTTTAAGACCGCTTTGGTCCATAGTGTCAAGACGGTTCCATGAAATCTCGCTGATGTGCAGCAGACCATCACGACCCGGCATAAACTCAACAAAGGCACCGAAGTCAAGTATCGAACGTACCGTACCTTCGTACACTTCACCTTCCTCGGGCTGAGCTACAATAGCTTTTATCTTGGCAAGAGCAGCGTCGATGCTGGCCTTATCCTTCGAAGCTATCTCGACACGGCCTACACCTGTCTTCTCATCTTCGTCGATAGAGATCGTAGTACCTGTTTCCTCCTGTATACCCTGTATCACCTTACCTTGCGGACCGATAACAGCACCGATCATTTCCTTAGGAATCTCAATGGTAACCAGACGCGGTACATGAGGTTTGTAGTCCTCACGAGCCTGAGGTATAGTCTCGGAGATTATACCTAAGATGTGCATACGTCCTTCACGGGCCTGTTCCAAAGCGCGCTCAAGTACCTCATAGCTGAGACCGTCAACCTTTATATCCATCTGTGTGGCAGTGATACCCTTCTCGGTACCGGTCACCTTGAAGTCCATATCACCGAGATGATCCTCATCGCCGAGTATATCCGAAAGTACGGCATACTTAACATTATCCTTGTCAGAGATAAGACCCATTGCCACACCGGCCACAGGACGCTTCATCTTGACACCGGCGTCAAGCAAAGCAAGTGTGCCGCCGCAGACAGTAGCCATAGACGACGAACCGTTACTTTCAAGAATATCACTTACAATACGACATGTATAAGGGAAGTCATCAGGGAACATTCGTTTAAGAGCACGGTGTGCAAGATTGCCGTGTCCTACTTCGCGACGTCCTACGCCACGTTGCGGACGGGCTTCGCCAGTCGAGAAGGGAGGGAAGTTATAATGCAACAGGAAACGTTCCTTACCCTGATTGAGCACATCATCGATAATCTTTTCGTCAAGAGTGGTGCCGAGAGTAGCTGTTACCAGAGCCTGGGTTTCGCCACGGGTGAAGATAGCAGCACCGTGAGGACCGGGCAGATAGTTAACCTCACACCATATAGGACGTATATCAGTGGTCTTACGGCCGTCAAGGCGTACGCCTTCATCAAGCACACAGCGGCGCATAGCCTCTTTCTCAACATCATGATAATAGCGCTTTACCATTTCTATACGCTGTTCCTCGGTATATTTCTCAAGCTGTTCCTCAGTCATAGGAGGTAAAGCTTCAATATACTCATCACGTATAGCCTTGAAGCTGTCATTACGCCAGTGCTTGTCGGCATTTCCGGCACGTGCTATAGCGTATGCCTTGTCATAGCACTTAGCAGCGACATCGGCACGAAGTTCGTCATCATTTATCTCGTGACAGTACTCACGTTTGGTTTCTTTGCCAGCTTCCTTCATAAGCTCAATCTGAGCCAGACACTGTTTCTTTATAGCCTCGTGAGCAACTTTAAGAGCCTCAAGCAACTCAGCTTCGCTGACCTCATTCATTTCACCTTCGACCATCATGATATTATCATACGTAGCGCCTACCATCAATTCGATGTCAGCACGCTCTATCTGGTCAAAAGTAGGATTGATGACCCATTCACCGTCAACACGCGCAACGCGCACTTCGGAAATAGGGCCATTGAAAGGCACATCGCTCACGGCAAGAGCAGCCGAAGCGGCGATACCTGCAAGAGCGTCGGGAGCATCATTCTCATCAGCCGAATAAAGAGTGACGTTTACAAAAGTCTCGGCGTGATAGTTGTCGGGGAAGAGCGGACGAAGCACGCGGTCTACCAGACGTGAGGTCAGAATTTCGTAATCGCTGGCGCGGCCTTCGCGCTTAAGGAAGCCACCGGGATAGCGGCCGATAGAGGCATATTTCTCTTTGTACTCGACTGTGAGGGGCATAAAGTCGACGCCCTCGCCGGCCTCCTGAGCCGAGCATACTGTGGCGAGGAGCATGGTGTTACCCATACGCACCTCTACCGCGCCATCGGCCTGCTTGGCGAGTTTGCCGGTCTCTATAGTGATGACACGGCCGTCGCCCAGCTCAATGGTCTTCTTGATTGGGTGTAGCATAAAAGTTCGTTATTGTATTTCTTCGCGGATTGCCGGGTCCGCGGGCCACTGTGACCTGAGGGACACACGCCGCGGTCCGTAAAAATTTATGCAAAGTTACTACATTTATCTGAGATAGTTAGTATCTTTGCATCTGCATTTCACGTGCCAAAGTCTATGTGAATGCAGTTTTTTTGCGTCCGCGCATATTTTCATTCATCTCAACCACGCATCATGAAGTCGGTTTTACATATACTTTCATATTCTTTAGGCACTATGCTGCTTGCCGGTATGGTGTCATGCTCTGAGCCATCGTTCACTGTCAAAGGTGACATTGAGGGTGCCGATAAGGTGTCGGTACTGCTTGAGAAGTCAGATTTTCACGGACGCTGGGTCGTTATTGACTCCACACGTACCAATAGTTCAGGACACTTCTCACTGTCACGGCCGGCTCCCGGCGCACCTGAGATTTTCCGTCTTGACCTTGACGGACGCTATGTCTATCTGCCTGTTGATTCAACCGAAACCATAACTGTCAACACCTCTCTGGATGCTTTCGACACAGGCTTTACACTTTCAGGTACTCCGCAGGCCGAACGCATGGAGCGTTTTGAAAAAGATCTTATCGCTCTGCCAGCTAATGTTTCGCCCGATTCGTTAGCTGCCTTCAAACGCCGCGTATATATGGATTATCTGCGTGAAGGCAACGGTTCTATAGTAAGCTATTATGTCCTGACCAAGACTCTCGGCAACCGTTTTCTGTTTGACCCTGTAGACGATTATAAATATTATGCCGCTGTAGCTACTTCTTTCCGGCATTTCCGCCCTGACGATCCACACACCGCACTGCTCGAACAGACAACTCTGGATGCCATGCGTCGTCATAATGTAGCCACAGGCAAACAGCAGGTGCTCGAAGGTACCGAAGTCGTACTTATTGATATGGAGCTGCCAAATGAGAACGGCGACAACATCTCGCTTAGTTCAGTGGCCGGACAGGGACGCCCCACAGTGCTTGTGTTCTCACTTATGAACGAGCCTGAATCGCCGGCTATCAACGCCCGACTACGTAATCTCCATAACCGAGGCAACCTCAACATCTATCAGGTGTCGGTAGACGCTGATCAATACGCATGGCGAGAAGCTGCCCGCAATCTTCCATGGACTACTGTTTTCGAGCCGACCGGACTTCAGAGCCGCAGCCTTATGGAATATAATGTCAGCCAACTGCCTGCATTTTTCATCTACAACAGTAAAGGTGAGCTTACAGATCGTGCCGCCGACCTTGATGAGCTGCAGCGCAAACTACGCTGACAGAAAGCGGCATAACATAGCTGAATATAATGTCTCTGCGCAAATCATATTTTTTCCGGTTTATACCCCTGTTATGCCTGATAGGTCTTATAGGGGTGCTGGTAACTTGTGTACCAGATGACCATCTATACCGTATTTACAGTCAGGCAACTGTAACAACACTCAAAAACAGAGGCAACAAGTTTTTTTCAGAAGGGCAACCGGACAGTGCACTGCTTTATTACACTATGGCTGCCGGTAAATACAACCCTTCTCTACCCGATAGCCTGAAAATAAGATGTGCCGAAGCCCTGCATAATGCAGGACATCTGTACATCTTTAATTATTATGACTATGCTGCCGCTTACAGTGCGATGCTTGACGCTCTTGATATTACTGAAGAATGCGGTGACACAAAGTTATTGCCACACATCTATCTCAATCTGGGTAATATATATCTGACTTATCATGATTTTGATATGATGCGTTCCTACTACACTAAAGCTTTTCATAGTGCAGTACAGAATAATGAATACGAAGTGGCTATGATAGCTCTTTCAACACTTATGACGTATGCGGTAGGAGATGGTAATCTTGAAGGTATATCACAGGAACTTATCACTTTCGATTCACTTCAGAGACAAGGATTCAACGCCAGCGAAAGTGTGATAAAGCAACGACAGGCTATAGGTGCACTTGAGCGTAATGACTGGCATGAAGCTGTCAATATATTAAGACAGGCATCCCGGCTTAACGATATGGGCGGTGCCTCAGAAAGATTTGCTATAATATGTGACAATCAGATTGCTGCGATACTTAACCGTTATCACTGTTACGACGAAGCTATAGAAGTGGTAAAAAAGACTGCTCTTGATACAGCTGCGCCTCTCGACATGCGCAGCGGCAGTCTTGAAATGTTGTCTGACCTGTATGCCAGTATCGGCTCGGCGGAAGCAAGTCTGAGGTATCGTGATATGGCACACCGTATCTCGGACTCACTGTTCAGGAGTCAGCAATACAGCATGATACGTGACATACGCGAAACCCGTAAAATCAAGAAACTTGACACACAGCTCATGGCTGTCGAAAGTAAAAGACGACAGTGGCATACAGCATTCGTCGTGACTGCGATCGGAATAGTCATAGTGTCATTACTTATCGTATTGCTATGGCGTCAGAACAGGCAGTTGCGTCAGCGCAACCGTGACCTGTTTCTACGCCATCGTGAGTTACTTGAAGCGCAAGCTAACGAACGGGTACTGCGTAGAGAACAACGTCTTGATGCAGCACGTAGACAGGACATCCTGACACGTATCGAAACAGCACTTGAAAAAGAGGAGCTAATATTATCTAATGACTTTTCGCTAATCAAACTTGCCGAAGAGGTAGAGTCCAATACCAATTACGTTTCACAGGTAATCAATGATGAGTATCACAAAAACTTTAATACTCTACTTGGAGAATTACGTGTCAAAATAAGCTGTTGCCGGTTATGTGATTCGGCCTATGCTCATCTCACTATAGAAGCCATAGCCGAAAGCACAGGTTTCAAATCAAGAAGTAATTTTATCACAGTATTCAAAAAAGTCACCGGTCTTACCCCTTCACAATACCGCAAGATAGCCCGTGAAGAACAGGACCAAGCTGAAGGTATATAACAATAACTTAATCTCACAAAGTAGAAAATCGATTGATTTTAGTGGTTTTAAAGAATGTTTTTGTTGCTATTTAAGAATAAGAACAAAGCTGAGAACAATATTTTTGGTCTGCCATAAACAAGATGCTACCTTTGCCGCATCAATAACCACGAGAGAGTTGAGACTTTCTCACACTAATAACAATCGATATGAGAGAAAAATTTTTACCCTTCCTCATGGCAGTTGTCGGTCTGTCAACTACGACAGGTATCATGGCTCAAAGTATGCCACGCATACATACGGTACCGTCCGCTCAGCCGACTCCGCTGACGCATGTAACAACAAAAAATGTGGCTGCTGACGAGATGTTGCAGCTTGAGACATTCGCTGTTCACCCCAATCCGGCAAAGGCACTCCGTGCGGCCGATGCTTTGCGTCACGAACCGGCGGCCGACGCCGAGACACTCCTGTATCAGGATTTCTCACTTATGACCGAAGGGTCGGAAGAGGAACTCGGTCCTGATGTGGTACCTTACTATTCGCAAGGTGATCCTTATATTCCGGTGGAATATACCGGTCAGGAGGGCTGGTATGGTATGGGTCTGTACAGTGCGGGAGGCAGCGTGGCGTTAGCTTATCCCGGCTTAGGAGGTACTATCAATACACCTGCCCGTGAGATGTACGGACGACTGACTATCACCACACGCCTCAAAGTGAGAGAAGGAAACAACCGGGTATTCTTTTTCATAAACTGTGTCAAAGGCTCATGGCTCAGTCCACAGCCGGTAAACAATTTTGTAATGGGTCAGACCGGCTCAGCACAGAATATGTATTATCAGAATTTAGAAGACGGCTGGGTCGAAATTACTACTGTAATATACAATACTTACGCAGGAGATGACAGCTGGGTACAAGTCAACGCTGTCACTTACATGCCCACTGGTGTGCTGATTGATGAAATAAAGATACAACGAGACTATGACCTCTGTACAGCACCAACCAATCTCATATCATACGACTTTACTAACGAAGGTTTCACCACACGCTGGGATCCCGGAGTAAACAACGATTCATATCTGCTGTCTGTGCTGGAAGAACGGAAAACAGGGGAAGACGTCACTACCGTAGAAACATTCGATAATATATCTGTCAGAGATGACGGTACGGTAGACGATACCACATTACCGGAAGGTTTTGATGTATGGTTAGGCGTTGACGGGATTCAGGGCACACCCGACGGGGGTGTCGACGGAACAACTGCTCTTGTACTTGATTCCAATGAGGATATAGTACTTGTACCTGACACCGGACAGCCTGTAATAGACGGTTCAGTCTACCTTAAGTCACAAGTCGTTGAGGGTTCGTATGCCATGCTGTACATAATTGGTATGGAAGGATACTATTCCGGAATAGCAGGCGCCATAGAATTTAGTAAACTCACTGAAGGCACTACCATCAATCTCAATGATTATGTTGCGGATCTCTCTGCGTATACCTGTATAGGTTTCCAGCCTTATTATATGCAACCGGGTGAGGAAATAATACTTGACAATCTGACATGGACCACACTGGGGCAGACCGTTACTACAATGGTCTACGACGATATGCCTGTAGATAGCAATGTTGTTCCTCTTACCGGACTTGACCCTGTATGTGAATATTCATTCTCAGTAAAGGGTGTATCAGCTTCCGGTCTGATTTCAGATGCCACGCCTTTCCAGCTTGCCATAGGCTGTCCCGCACCACTGGCTTTACCAGCTACAGACATAGATCTGTCAGGCGCCTACACAGCCAACTGGGAACCTTCGGTAAAAGCCGAAAGTTATCTGCTCCGTAATTTCGCGCTGACTACCGTAGAAGAAGACCAAGATGACTATACCGTACTTTATGATGCTTTCTCAGATGCCTGGGATCCTACCGGAATTACCCTCATAGATGGCGAATCTTTTGATGGTCTCGCAGACATGAACGGTTGGACATCGACTTACGGCTTCTACTCGGAATTCAGTATAGGCACCATGTACAACGGTGAAATAGCAGCTCCGCCTTTGAATCTAAGCTCCGACGGAGGTCATTTCAAAGTCAAAGTCGCTGCACAGATTGTATCCGGTTCAGGTATTGTGATACAATGCAATACTACTTCCTACAAAGCAGTCATAGCCCCGGAGAACGAGGACGGTGAGGTCACTATGGACTACTACGAGTTTGAAGTCGAATTTAATGACGGTACCCCCATGACACAGCTAATATTCTATTCAAACGACGGCAACGGCTTCCTGCTTGAAGAAGTTGAGGTGCTGCAGAATGTGAAAGCCGGCGACAAAGAGATTACTATGGTGGGTTCAATGCAGGCAGAAGGTCACGATGCTGACAATCTGACAGTAACAGACCTTGAAGTCAGTCCTGATTTCAAATATGCCTACACAGTCTCAGCAAAAGCAAGTTATAAAGGTATGCCTTATATGTCGATACCTTCTAATCTTGTCGAAGTCGATATGCTTACCGGTGTGAAGCAGCTATGTGCAGCAAATGGTTGTACGGTAACAACTAAAGGTCGCACACTGTGTGTAAGTTGTCCTGAAAAGACAGCAATCAGTGTCTACACCACTGAAGGTACCGCCGTAGCTTCGGAAGTTACTGAAGCCGGAATATTCACACTCACTTTGCCGACTACCGGTGTCTATATCGTCAAGACCGGTAACGAG
>CAMWVA010000002.1 GCA_947177575.1 uncultured Porphyromonadaceae bacterium
AAATAGGATTACTTCTCCCAATAAGTAAATTATTAACATAATTTAACTTTCGGGAGAGGGTAATTTGTATTTTTTAATTAAATTTGCACTGTACAATCAAATACCTCTCCCTTGTACATTCTTTACATTGGACAAGTGATTAGAATATCAACCAACCATATTAGTAGCGTGTAATTATAAATATTTGATATTTAACTTCTTGGTTAAGTTTGTAATATTAATTTTAATGATTATAAATTAACCTTTTATCATTATGAAAAAATTTCTACTATGGCGTTTGTATTGGCACTCTGTGCCAATGCAAATGCAGATACTTTAAAGATGCTGTCGTTCGGCAGCGCACAGGGTCCCGGAATAGGCGAACCCGGTATGATGGGCTTTGGCATTTCTCCTAATGGCAAATATGTATGTGGTGCCATTGAATATGGAGGTGGAATATTTATTGGTGATCTGGAGAACGACAATATGATTTATCAGATTTCCGATGGTATTGATGGCGGACAACTCATGAACGTAAACAATGAGGGTGAAGCAATCGGCTTTGACGGTGAGCCTGGCATAACTTTCAATATAGATGGAATAGAGACATTTCTACAAGTCTCTGATGAATTTAAGTATGTAGTTGGTCAGGATATTTCCGATGATGGTAGTGTAGCGGTTGGTTTATTAGTTGGTGAAGGCTCTCGCACTTATCCCGGATATTCTAAGAATGGAGGCTTATGGCAACTGCTACCTATTCCGGATATAGATATGGGAGCCTATAATATAAAGCAGTGCGGAGCCAAATACGTAAGTACCGACGGTAGAATTATTCTGGGATATTTAGGTGCTATGGGACCGGCCACACTATGGCGTCTCAATGATAATGAAGAGTACGTACCTGACCCTATATTCGATGAATATGCAAAACGTTATAAAGATGATGAGGAACATCCGTATCTGGTCTTCGAACCAGAGGGTATGAGCCCTGACGGTCACTATGTACTAATCAAGGTAGGCGAATATCACAACGAAATTGAGGAGCCTACAATGGCCGCAGTCTATAATACTGAGACTAATGAATTAGAAGTATATGATGAAGTACAGAATATCGACATGTACCATATAGGATTTCATCCTATAGCTATTGCAAATGATGGTACATTCGTTGGCGTCGTAGGAAATCCTGCAATGGATTTAGGTGCTTTTATAATGAAAGCCGGAGAGACACAAGCGGAAATGTTTATAGAAGCTTTTCTGGAATATGCTGAGGTATTCGGCATACTCGACTTAACCGGATATCATATTCCCTCAGATATATCAGCAGACGGTAAACGCATTATCGGTAATGGATGGTACACTGCAGACGAAGACCCATACTCAAGCGATGCCTTCTTCTATTTTATGACTTACGTACTTGAAATCAATGACACGAATAGTGTAGAAAACATTGATACCGAGATTAATGAAGTGTCGCCTGCCGCTTATTATACAGTTGACGGTATACGTATGAATACTCCTGCTAAAGGACTCAATATCGTCCGTATGTCTGACGGTACAGTTCGTAAAGTATTGAAGTAACTCTATTAATCTAAATACGCTTATGCTTTAAATCCGGATTATACGTTCGCAGAAATTTCTGCCTACGTTAATCCGGATTTAACATTTCTAACATAACCAATAACTATATTTAACCGAGAAACACTATTATGCAACAATTCTTACTAAACCTTTGTGCAATATCAGTTACTTCAGTATCTATGGCTGCTACAATCGCTCTCAACAGCGTACCTGATACTGTGTCTCATGCTTTTCAGTCTTCCGGTACCTGTTATACAGAGTCCGCTATCGGTTATAATCGCACTTTTATTATTGAGGAAGGTTCCGGTGCATGGTGTGGGTTTTGTCCTTCCGGTATCGTATTTATGGAAACTATTAAGGATAATTATCCTGATATTATCCGTGTAGTTGTACACTATAACGATGTGATGCAAGTAACGAGTGCCACTCCGCTTCTACAACTGTTTACAGAATATCCTCAGCTTTATGTAAATCGTGATTTATCCATTATTCCATCGAAAGCAAATGCCTATGAAACCTTTGAGGCTTACTATAATGAGAAGCGTTTTACTATGGCTCTTATGGAGGTGACAAACATATCTATAGAAGATATTTATGATGACCGGATGCATTTCAAAGCAAAAGCTCGTTTTGCTGTGGATCTCAACAATGATGACTCCCACTACAGTATGGCCTTTTCTATTACAGAGAATGGTATAGGACCTTATATACAGACTAATTATTATGCCGGCAACCGTTATGGTGCAATGGGTGGCTGGGAGAGAAAAGGCTCCGCCGTCCCTACGGTTTATGAAGACGTTCTCCGTGTGTATGCTGAAGATAGCGAAAATAACTTTCCTACTCAGATTAAGGCTGAGGAAGAATATGAGTTCGAGACCACTATTCCCCTGTCCGACATACAATCAGAGATTTTCCTGCTTAATGCAATGATAATCGACAATACCACCGGTGAAATTGTAAATGCCAAACAAGTATCAGTCACTAAATCAGCTGTAGAAACTATCTCAGATAATAATATCGAAATCGTAGCAGAAGAATACTACAATTTCAACGGCATCCGAATAGATAAACCTTTACAAGGTATCTTCGTTAAACGGACAGTATTCAGCGATGGACATGAGTACTATAGTAAAGTATTTATTAATAATTGATTAGCACTTTTAAATAGCTAACATTATCTTACTTGTCGCCATAGTGACTCTTTAGCGACACAATTGTTACAATTATTTTTTCGTCCTCAATACTGTAAATCATTCGTGCACTTTTGTCAATTCTTCGGCTCCAATAACCGGAATAGTTACCCTTGAGTCGCTCCACCTGTCCGGTTCCTGTCGTTGGGTGTTCTTTCAGTTCTGCTAAGAGGTCAAATATTTTTTTGAGTACTTTAGTTTGTCCTGAATGTCGCCACTCTTTCAGGTGTTGTTCAGCCTTTAGAGTAAACTCTATTTTATAACTCATATTTCAGATGCCTAACAATTCTCTAATTTCCTCAATGGTATAAGCTTTGGTTTTACCTTCTTTGTGTTGTCTTATACCTTCGTCAAGCTCTGCTATATTTTCCGGATCATCAAACCAAGGATCGTCGGAAGGAGAGGGATTTGTGCTTATCTCAACCGATATTGAATTGGCTTCATTGATGAGAAGTGTCTCAATGAATTTTTTTAAGCTCTTTCCCTGTGCGACTGCCTTAAGAGAAAGTTTTTGTAAGACTTCCACAGGAAGGTCAATATTCTTTCGTTTGATATTCAATGTTGTTGCCATAATCTTAGAATTTGATATGCAAAGGTATATAATATATACTATATATACAATTTTAATATAAGAAGTTTCATAGGTCAATGCACTTCATCAGTTTTTTGGCGCTTTAACCATTCATTAGCTTTTCCTTCTATAGGCCTTGAAATAGTTAAAATTTTAAGAATTAGTAGGTTATAAAACAAAGAGGGCGTATCAAATTTGATACACCCTCTTTGTTTTATATTTCTCAGCAGCTTGTGAGCAAACTCAGATGCTACCGAGACAGAAGTCAGAGCACTCTTACCTTAGCGACTGTATTACCGACTTTGACAACGTAAATACCGGGTTCTACAGGTATAGTAGCTGTACCGTCAGAGCAATTAGTCAGACTATAGAGCTTACCGTCGGTAGTATAGATTGCGATATTGTCAGCTTCGGCACCAAGTACATAAATATTACCGCGACCGCCGGCAATACGCAGGCTACCGTTAACCTTATCTACTGAGTTACCGTCTATGAAGGCAGCATTGCTGAGAGGACCTTCATAGAGGTTGCCTTCACTGTCGGTCACAACAGTTGTAACATGATATACAGCACCACCCTCAGTCGAAGCATCAGTATGAATATAGCCTGTATCTGTTACCTTATCGGCTACCAATGTACGAGGAGCATTGCCATTTGTAACATAGACACGGTAGGAGTCAATATCCCATTCCGAAAGCTCAGCCGGTGTAAACTCTATATCGTCAATCATAGCAGCGAAAGCACCCCAGCTACGATATTCGAAAGCGAAGTAACGGGCATTGTCAGGCAGCGTGAAGCGGACCTTCTCCCAGCTTTCGCCGCCAGACTTAGTGAAGGGCTGAAGCATAGTAAACGAGCTGATGTCATCGTCAGTTTCAGATACCCATACGCCGATAGTCTCAGGATAAGAACTGTCGATAGTTCCGAACCAGAAGCTAACTGTAGTACCACCTTCAACACGCGGTGAAATCAGCCAGTCGGAAGACTGTACAGGCTCTTCAGATTCATCGTATGCGAGTGAACGGGCCATAATGTACTGTTTGCCTGAATGAGGACAGAGACGTGAGTCATTCATGGTACCCATTGCCTCTGCATCAAATACCATCCATGCACCCGGGTCAGTATTACCGGACCATGAGAGACCATTAATAGCAAACGGCACTCCACCGTCACGGTCTATATTGCGCCAACGTCCTATCATATCAGTATTACGGTGTGAAGGCATGTTCTCAAAACCTTCTGTACTGCCATACGAAGCATCAGGACGGCTCCATGTCAGCTCGACACCATTACCTATAGCATCCGAACCATGAAGGTCTTCAACAACAGGAAGAACATTGTCCGCCAGAACAAACGATACAGCAGCGGTATTGTTATGTTCTACCTCATCGTCATCAGAAACTATGCTTGCACGTACCTGCATGTCATTATATGCAAGATACTCTACCAGCATCGGGAAGGTGAAATTACGCTCGAAACTACGTCCGGCATCAGTACGGCCGACATTGACAGTTTCCGAAGCAATAACATTACCGTCGCCGAGTACGTCAACCACAATAGAAGTAGTACCCATCTCTATACCGGAGTTAACAATGTTAACATTGAATACAGCATCATCGCCTACTACTACTGATTCAGGACCGGTCAGAGATTGCATTGCAAAGTCATGTTCAACGTTGCGCAGCACCTCAAAACGGTCAACAAGACAATAAGCATCACTGTAATCCGGAAGAATAGCACGAAGACGGAACTGTATCCAGCCCTGATTCATGAACGACTCAGGAAGGTTAATATTCCAGTCTGCCCATTTCTGATCTGAACCGGGTGTCAGATCTGCTATCATGGTATATTCAGGATTTTCAGCTGTACGACCCCATAACTGCATAGAAGCTGCATGTGCATATTGCCAATAACGAATATTGACCATAGCCTTATCCACGCCGTCTGTAGTCATCTTAGGAGAGATAAGCTCACCTCTACCGGGTCCGTTACCCATATTAAAGCAAGCGAGCGCACCTGCTGAAACAACAGGATCACCTATGCCGAAACCATCTAACGAATTAACTGAACTCCACAGACAGTTACCGAAATCACCTTCAGTATTGTTCATCCAAGGACCACAATCAAAACCTGTATAACCGAAACGTTCGGAAACAGGTACAGGCAGGGCCGGACCTATAAAATCAGATACGAACGGTGACAGTAGCGACTGACCGGCTTCATTCGACGCAAGAACACCAAGATAATAGTTCTGCTGATTAGCACCGGTGTACACGACATCATAGGAACATTCAGATGTTGTACCTAAAAATACATTATCAAGGTTATTGTGGAGATAGATGTTATAAACAAGGCCATCTGTATCCACATAACCGTTATGCTCACCCTGTACAGGTGCCTCCCAGCTCAGAGTGAAAGTCTTGTTATCACGTGAAGCTACAAGCTGTACATTAGCCGGATATAAAGGTATGTCTATACCTACGTATGCCTTTGCTAACTGTGCCACACCCTTGCCCTGCGAAGCAGTAGAAGGAGTAAGGAAGAAATTCTGCATACCGTTCTCGGGCACTTCGATTTCAAGAGAAACCTCCTGACCGGGCATAGCCTCTGTCTGTGCTAAGTTAGCACCGCAGTCAAGCACAAAGGTAATAGGCTCGTTCATATCGAGCGGTGTGTCGTTAACTGCTTTGACAGGTGCCGTGAAGCGGGCAGTAGCCTTAAGAGCACCTAACGGAGCTGCTTCAATAGTTAAGTCATCAGCATTACCCGGAGCAAGGGCCGAAGCAGCTTCATCAAGAGCAACCCGGAAATTGCGCATCTTCACACCACGATAACGGTAGGCACCGGAAGCGTTTGTATGGAAACCGATATAGTAGACACCCGGTTGGGTTATACCGAAATCGGCATTCACTTCGGTATCTTCAGCTGTCTGACGATTAGCATGAGAATATATACAGGCCGACATAGACTCCGGTAGCGGATATGTGCCTATATGTATTTCAAGGTCATCATTATGGTCAGCTGCTCCATAATAATTGGAGTATTCAAAACTGATACTGTATCGGGCATCAATATCATCCAAAGCTATTGCCGGCAGGAAGAACCAGTCATCAGGCTGCTGATAGTACTGTACACTTCCAACAGCTATATAGGATTTACCGTCCTGTTCATAATAAGCGAACTCATTCTCATCATTGTTGGTATTTACCACAGTGAAGAGTTCGGTCTCAGCACGGGTAGGCTCAAAGGTAACAGGCAGTTCAAGCGGCGAACCAAGTACTACTGACAGAGGTGCCGATGGCTCTGATACATGCCCGTTGGCTGTAGCAGTTACGGTTATTGCCACGCGACGCATATCACCTGTGATATCAAGAGTGTACCAGGGATTAGCAATTGGCTCCTCGTTAATACGCTCACCGTCCACATAGACATCGTATGTCATATATGTCATGTCGATATAGCCGCCATTGACAGAAGCAGATGGTTTGGACCAATAGAGAAGCGCTCCATCCAAAGAAACCTGCGACGGGGGTATCGAAGTATCATGTCCGGCATAGAATGTATATGTATCTTTCGGACCGGCAACACCATCGATCTGGCCGAAAACAGCTACATTGTGAAGACCTTCAGACACTGTGACGGGAGCCTTGACAGCGGCACCGGGCTCTACATTATCACTCCATACTTTATCACCGTCAATAGTGATAATCATTTCTACATTACCGGAAATAGGACTACCATCAAAGGTTGATTCCGGTGCTTTGAATGCAATATCACCTGTAAGAGAGGGACCGTCAAACTCCAAGGCTGTAAGCACAGGCTGAGCCGGAGCATTATCGGGAGCATACTGGTCTGTACAGTAAAGACCTGCAAACATATACCCCTGCGGTAAAGGTTCACCGTCATATACATCAAACGAACCGTCAGCAACATTAATATAAGCTAACTGATAGACACGTTCCGTATTGTTAGGATATATCGTTACAAAGCAATGGTCTTGCGGACTGTATATCAGGTACTGTGATGTCAGGTCTCTCGGAATTACGAAATCCTCATAGTCTTCAAATACCTTGACTTCATAGTAACTGGCATTATCACGGTCTACCATGTACATAATACCGTTAGTCTTGATACCATACAGTTGTTGATCAACCGGATTATAGACTAACGAAGCCATAAAGTCACTTCCGCCGTTACCGACATTTCCAATATGGCGAGTTGACCAGTCATTAGGATTAATCTCGATAAGCTGGTTAAAACCGTATGTCACCAAGTCAACGGCAAGGCCGTAGAACATATCACGGTCACTATCATACGTTAAAGCATAACAATAGGCGAAATCTTCAACTGAAAAGTTTATGTTGTCAAGCCTGCGTCGTGAAGAGGTATCAAACACTTTCCAGAAAACCGACAGATCGCCTGTAACCTCATTCTGCGAAAACTCCGGTATATAAAGTATATTACCGCGCATAGCACCACATTGCAGCTGAGGTTCAGTATTGATAAATGCTGTGCTGCTAAAGGCAGAAGTGACTGTTCCGTCGCTCAGATTGATTGTACCGAAGTCTCCCATGTAGCCATCACCAGAAAGGCCTCCGGAGAATATGGTATAAACATGCCCTACAGGAGAATCAGCTGACCTCGCCGGAGCATTGGACGGAGCCGTGGGCTGAATGCCCACGGCTGCCGCTGCGATAGCGGCACCGCCCATCAAACTAAATATTAGTCTCATGTGTATTATGGTTTAAGTATTTTACCAGAATATTACATCTGTACGTAATATCATTTCACCATTACCTTAGCCAGTGCATTACCGGCCTTGACAATATAGACACCAGCCTGAACGGGTATGCTCTGGCGGTCAGAAGAGATACGTACATACTGCATTAGTTTGCCATCGGTTGCATATATGGCAAGCGCCTGACCTTCCAGACCTTCAGCCATTATTGCACCGGTAACACCATAGACACCTTCAAGAGCTCTGAGGTCATCAACCAGTGCGCCACCTACCGATGCGGTATTGGAACGCGGACCGTCCTTACGGAAACCATTATTGAGCACTGTGGTGATTATATTATACGAAGCCGCACCATCAATAGGAGTATTATCAGTCCACGAAGTACCCTGAACATCATCGGCTATTATTTCCTGAACGCCGTCAACAGTACGAAGTACTTTATAACCGGCCAACTCCCAGCTGAACAGACGGGCCGGAGTATAAACGAGATCATCTATCATAGCACCGAATGAATCAAAGCTGGCATAACGCAGAGCGAAATAGCGTGCCTCGGCAGGCAGAGTGAAATTGACAAATTCCCAGTCTTCATCACCGCTCTTAGAGAATGTACGCAGACGCTTGAACGAACCGTTGGTAGAAGAAGTCTGTACCGAACCGTTCTCATCAGGTGTCACAGGCACGTATGGATCAAACTCAGGTTCTGTAGCACTCCACCATACTTCGATATATTCAGTATAGTCAACACTGATAGAACCCATCCAGAAGGTCACTTCAGTACCGCCTGCTACTTCGGGAGATACGAGCCAGTCAGAAGCCTGAACCATACCTTCGTTGGTGTCTTCATCATACTCGCAGCTACGGGCCATGAGATATTGACGGCCGGAATGAGGAGCCAGACGAGCGTCGCCCATAATATTCAGAGCTTCGGCATCAATAGTCATCCATGCAGCCGGCTCACGGTTATTAGGCCATTCCAGACCATTTACAACCCAGCAGGTGCGACCGTCAAAATCAATATTACGCCACTGGCCTATGTAGTCGGCGACTACGAATGGTTCTGCCATCTCGAAACCGTCTTCACCGCCAAAGGTCAGGTCGGGCTCGCTCCATGCAAGGTCTACAGTACCGCTGACAGTACGTTCGGCTGTCAGGTCAGTCACCACAGGAGCCTCATGAGCTTTAATCTCAAGACGTGCAAAGAGGGTATTGTTTTCAGGAACATCATCCTCGTCAGCCTCAACAGTGGCTGTCACGGTCAGAGGAGCATTAGCTAAATATTCAGCCTGAATATCGAACGATACATTTTTCAGATACTCACGGTTACTCTGCAAACGACGTATATTGTCAGTCTCTGAAAGGAGAACATTACCGGCAGCATCAGTAACTGTAGTGGTGAGCTCACCATTGATTACCTCAAGACCTGCATTGATGACACGTATCTGGAAATTAACCTTATCACCTACCGTAGCCTCTGTGACACCTGTTACCGAAGCCACTTTCAGGTCATTCTCTACATTCTGAAGCAGTTCGTAAGCATCAATAAAGCCATATTCGTTGAGCTCAGTTGAAAGATCAGCATGAATTCTGAACTCTGCCCAAGAAGCATCATCAAAACCGTCGGAAAGCACTACTATATCTTCCTTCCATGTGCCTCGCTCCGGACGTTCAGCTTCGAAATCAGCTATCTTCACAAGTGTTTCAGCACCGTAACGACGGCCCCAGAGCGAAAGCGAAGGCGTGTACTTCCAGTCAAGCCAGCGCAGTTTGAAACCGGTCTTTTGCGAAGCAGATGTGGTGACTTTAGGAAATACCAGTTCAGCCTTTGTCGGAACATCTCCGGTATTGAAGATTACAAGACCGCCACTGTTAAAGTCCGTAGCCACACCTGTACCCATGCTAAGTAACGAAGCTATTGATTCGACAGATGAATTGATAAATTCACCGGACATAGTATAAGATACAGGATTATAAGCAAATCCGTTCGAGCTAAAGTTCTCAACTAAAGGTATGGGATTAGGAGTACCTAAAGTCTCACGTGTAAACAGTGAATAACGTGACTCGCCTATCTCATTGACAGCAGCGGGACCTATATGATACTGATGCTGCGGAGCAGTAGGAACAGTGTAAGAGTAAGAACATTCACGAGTGGTGCCCACATGGTTGTAAGCCACACCTTCCACTACATATATACGATATTCAAGATTATCGACATCTACGTAACCTCCATTCTCACCTACAGGCTCCGGTTTATCCCATGTCATGGTGATGGTCATGTTATCAGCCGAAGTCGAATATCTGATATTACGGGGTGCGAGCGGACGGTCAACACCGACATACAGGCTGTGACCGGTTGATATACCCTCACCCTTTGAGTTGGTACCTATTACCGAGAAAGTGTTATAACCGGAAGCAGGTACATCTACTGATACTTCGCCTGACGCTCCGGGCAGCAGGTCGAGTTTAGAGGTAGCCTCACCGCAGGTGACGGTATATGTTATCATGTCGTCGGCATCAAGTGCTTTACCTGCCAGGTCAAGTACAGGAGCCTTTATAGTAACATCGGCCCTGAGAGCTCCTGCAGGAGCAGCTTTAGCACTGACTTCAGGAGTAGCGGGAGCCTGTGTCGAATAACCTTCAAGCGATTCAACGCGGAAATTTCCTACTCTTACACCATAGCTGTTACGTGAAGTACAGTGGAAGCCTATATAATAGTCTCCGGCTTCGGGCAGAGCGAAACGACGGCTTATAGTAATAGGAGACGGCTCGTAAAGATTCTGACCGCTATAAATCAGCTGAGTCATCGACTGCGGATCAGCAGTGCGTCCTATATAAACACTAAGATTCTCTGTAGCTTCATAGGGAGAGAAGTTACTGTAGGAGAAACTGAGATTATAGAGAGTCTCAGGCTTATCGAAAGCTAACAAAGGCAGGAACAACCAGTCATCAGCACTTGAAGTGCGTGAGAGATCGATACCTACATAATAATCACCTGTATCCATGTTACGGCCATAACCGAATTTTACGTTATCACCGTTCACGTCAAGTGATTGGAAGAGGCTGAATTCCTCCTGACTCGGAACCATTTCGAAAGGAAGTGGCATAGCATTGCCGAGCAGCAGGCTGAGTGATGCAGGCTCCGAAGTATGACCGTTAGCTGAAGCTGTCACACCTATATTAAGACGGCTAAGGTCACGGTCAGTGTTAAGACGGAACGAACATTCGGTAAGAGGAGTATCGTTAAGTTTGACACCGTTCTCAAATACGTCATAAGTCACAGCAGCTGTATCGACGAAACCGTTATTCACGCCTTTGTCACCTACAGGTTCCCATGTCAGCAGACCGTTATCAGCTCTAAGCATTGAAGGCGTACGGGGAGTGTCATTACCTAAGCAGAGAGTTGATTTGCGTACAGGACTCGATTTATCACCTATTTTAGCGATAAGAACAGTTTCATGCACACCTTCGGTACCTTCATACGCAAAAGTATGGCTTTCGCCTACAGGCACCTCGGACTCAAATACTTTATTACCGTCAACTTCAAATACCATACGTACCTGCTGCTGTTCTATAGGCAGACGTCCGTAAGTCTGGTCGGGAGCGGTAATAGTTATATTGCCTGTCAGTGAAGCACCGGCAAAATCGAAAACAGCCTCAGCCGGCATAGCAGGAGCTTCAAGTTCGGCATAAGGGTCGGTACAACACAACAAAGAGAAATAAGGATTATCAGGATAGAGAGCGGAACTTTCGGTAACGCTGTATGTCTCGTCATCAATAAAGAGAAGCTTTATCGATTCGGTAAATTCATCGGGATAGCAGGCTACAAATGAACGGTCAAGAGGACTATAAGTCATGGCCGTGGCTGTCTGATAACGTACAAGGGTGTAATCTTCATCAACAGTACCCATTTCTATCAGAGAATCAGTAGCCTGATCAATAGTATAGACCTGATTATAGTAATCAAATACGTAAACCTGTGCGTCAGCAGGGTTATAGACTATAGAACCAAGAAAGTTGTTGCGCGACAGAAGGCCATGCTGCTGAACAGCAAAGCCGTCGGACGGATCAATGGTAGCATAAAGACCGAACGAATAAGTTGACTGGTCAAGTGACAGGATGTGGAACATATCCTTGTCAGGATCGTACGTCATACTGTAGGCGTAAGCGGCATAATCTTCACCAAAATAGATAGGTGTAAGCTCATCGCCTGTGGCAATGTCGACACGACGCCAGATGATATTTTCTACCTGTGCGCCCTCAACAATAGAGGTAAGTATGTCAGCAATATAGAGTATGCCATCGCGTATAGCACCGCCCTGAATATCGAAATTCTGTGCATCAGCCAGATAAGAACCGCTAAACATGTTCTCTACCTTTCCCGACGCCGGATCTATCTCACCCCAATAAGACTGTGAACTGGACTGTATGCCTCTGAATGAAGCGACAACGCCACAGAGCGAACCACGTGGCTGGGCAACAGGAAGTCCCATAGGTGATTTTGAGGAATGACGTACGCGCATCAGGCCGCTTTCAGGACTACCGGGAATATTTGAAAGCTGAGTAACACCTGAAGCAGCCCGCAGACGTTGCGGTAAGGTGTGGACAGGGCGACCGACCGCCTCAGTCGTCACCGAGGCAGTTCGGGTGGAAGTAGCGACACGAGAATGTGCCTGCACATCGGTAGTCAGCAAAGCGCACAGAAGTGTACCGCTAAGACTCCAACCCACAAAATTGAAAAATTGTCTCATGAGAAAAGAAAAAATAAGTTTTTTGGATGTGACTTCCCTATGAAGCCGGTTGGTTGAAAAAAAATGGTAAACAAAAACATACGGGACTTCCCGCTGCAAGTGGCGGAACGCACCTTTCCGCAAAGTTATATAAAAACTTGCTATATTGCAAGACACTTTATAAAGTAAATGACCGATTTAACACGTTTTAATAATATTGTAATATACCCTACATGTAAAAGTAATATATCATTTAGCTGTCTTATACATGCCCTACCGGGGGAATGTTACCGAAAGGATAAGTAAAGAGTGTGATTATATGGGAGGGAATGTGTAATTTTGCATTCTGAAACGATACACACATCTGTACATCTGATATGTCACGCTCATCGAAGGTAGCAAGTATGGCGCACCGCGTCAATATCTGGAACACATACAAAGAGGCCTATATAGGATTGCTTCGTCTTGGCTTACCGGTACTGGTGACTCAGGTCGGTATCATTGTGGTCAGTTTTGCTGACACCATGATGGTAGGTGCGTATGGTCTTGACGAACTTGCCGCCGCTGCTTTTGTCAATAGCTTCTTTATGGTAGCGGTAGTGATGCAGATAGGTTTCGCCGGCGGTATAACTCCTCTTATAGGTGCGCTTTACAGTAAAGGCCAACGACATGAGGCAGGCCGGACCCTACGTGCCGGTCTACAGGTCAATACGTTGGTATCGGTATTCTTCATGGCGCTGATGGGCACGCTTTATTTTTTTATTGATTGCTTCGGTCAGCCGGAAGAATTGCTGCCGCTCATACGTCCTTATTATCTGGTTGTACTTAGCTCACTGCTACCGATGGCTATATTCAACTGCTGTCAGCAGACAGCTAACGGCACTACTGACACGGCTATGCCAATGTGGCTGATATTAGGCGCGAACGTACTCAATATAATAGGTAACTATGCTCTTATATTCGGCAATTTCGGATGTCCCCGACTCGGATTGCTCGGTGCCGGGTTATCTACTCTTACAGCGCGTGCTTTAGCATGTATAGGAATATTGATTTGTTTCAGTCACAGACAACGTTATCGTGACTACTGGCAGGGAGTGCGTGATTCCTCCGCAGGCGTCGGAGCTCTACGGCGTGAAGTATGGGTGACGTCCTATCCGGTCGGTATTCAGAGTGGTGTGGAGTGTGCTCTGTGGAGTCTCGGTGCTGTGGTATCGGGTTGGTTCGGTAAAGTACAGTTAGCCTCATATCAGGTAGTCAACACGATAGCTCAGTTAGGATTCATGATATATCTGAGTGTGGGTACCGCCACCTCAATCAAGGTGGCAAACTGCACCGGACTGCGTGATGTTACCGGTATAAGACGTGTTGCTTCCGCCGGACTACATCTTAACCTGTTGTTAGGCACCTTGGCTTCAGTGGCATTCATAGTGTGGACACGTCCTCTGATACATCTGTTCAGTCCTGATGAATCCGTTATACTTTCAGCTATGGCTCTTATAGTACCGCTGGTAATCTATCAGTATGGAGATGCAGTCCAGATAACATACGCCAACGCGCTGCGTGGCACAAGCGAGGTCCAACCGCTTCTATGGATAGCAGTAATCAGTTATCTTGCCATCGGCGCACCGCTTATGCTTCTGTTAGCTGTCGGTGCAGACATGGGTAACATAGGCGTGTACTACAGTTTTTCGGGTGCTCTGATGAGTGCCTCACTACTGCTATGGCGTGCTTTTATGCGTGCCTGTCGACGGAAAGAACAGCTCTGGCAGCCTTCCGCCAAGAGCCTAAGTTATGACTAATGCAAATAAGTTTTCGACAATTCACACTATTTAAGATAAAAAATAGTGTGAAAACGGGAGATAAAGATTAGTTTTGCAAGTTAAAATCAAAGAGAGAGTATAAAGAGAGAATAATAAGCATGGGTAAAATCATTGCAATAGCCAACCAGAAAGGTGGAGTGGGTAAAACCACAACAGCCTTCAACCTGGCCGCATGTCTGGCCCTTGAAGGAAAAAAAGTGCTTCTTGTAGATGCCGACCCACAGGCTAACGCCACCTCTGGTATCGGGGTGGACTCAAGTGAAGTAACCTCGACTGTCTATGAGTGTCTCGTCGACGGAGTAGCCGTTGCCGAGGCTGTAGTACCTACACAGATTGACGGTCTCAATCTGCTGTCTTCGCGTATAGACCTTGTAGGTGCCGAAGTGGAACTGATGAACAGTAACGACCGTGAACGCACACTGTCAAAAGTCCTCGCACCGGTAAAAGACGACTACGATTACATAATTATAGATTGTAGTCCTTCGTTGGGTCTTATAACTATCAACGCCTTGACAGCCGCAGATTCGGTTATCATACCTGTACAGGCCGAATATTTTGCATTGGAGGGTATATCACAACTTCTCAATACTATAAGGATTATAAAGAGTCGTCTGCGTCCGTCGCTGGAAATAGAAGGATTCCTGCTGACCATGTATGATGCACGTCTGCGTCTCGCCAATCAGATATACGAAGAGCTGAAAGGACACTTCGATGACAATGTGTTTGATACAGTGATACCACGTAATATCAAACTCAGCGAAAGTCCGAGTCATGGTGTGCCTGTGGTGCTCTATGATCCTGACAGTCGCGGGTCGATAGCCTACGAGCAACTGGCACGCGAGATAATAGCCCGCAGTCGCCGTAAGTGACTTTTTTCTATAAACACAGTGATAGCATACAAACAGTCTGACACCCTGACCCAATAACGATGATAAAACGTAACGCACTCGGCCGTGGCTTGGATTCGCTCATCTCTATTAAGGAGGTGCGCACCGATGGCTCGTCGGCTATCAGTGAGATAGAGTTAGACAATATCCACCCCAACCCTTCCCAACCGCGAACCACCTTCGACGAAGATGCTCTCTCGGAACTGGCTGTGTCGATACGTGAGTTGGGGGTGATACAGCCGCTGTCGCTGCGCCGCCTCGACGACGGTTCTTATCAGATTATAGCCGGTGAACGTCGCTGGCGTGCCGCCCGTATGGCCGGTCTGCGTACTGTGCCGGCTTATATAAGGGAGGCTTCCGACACCGAAGTGACAGAGATGGCCCTTATCGAAAACATACAAAGGGAGAACCTGAATGCTATAGAAGTAGCTCTTGCTTTCCGTATGCTTATCGACAAATATAATCTCACACAGGAACGCCTCTCAGCACGTCTGGGTAAGACCCGTGTCACTATAGCCAATCATCTCCGCCTGCTGAAACTGCCTGCCGAGATACAGCTCGGTCTGCGTGACGGCAAACTGGAGATGGGTCATGCCCGTGCCCTGTTGGCTGTCTCCGATTCGAAGCGTCAGCTTGAACTCTACAATCATATAGTAGAGGAAGGGCTTTCAGTGCGCCGTGTCGAGGAGCTGGCACGCCAGACTGAAGAAGCTGTACCTGACAGTAAGGAAAAACCGGCCTCGGCAGCTCCTGAGGCAGATAACGAGCGTTACGCCGAAATGTCACGTCGGCTTTCAGGCTGGCTCCCTTCACCTGTCAGACTGAAACGCCGTCCGGACGGTAAGGGATCAATAACCGTAAAGTTCACCTCTGACGAGGAACTTGAAAATATCATGTCGGTACTGTCACGTCTCGACACCCAGTCTCCTCAATGACGGCCATGCGCATGACCTCCTGTTATTGCTCTTCCTCACGGTGTCTGCCGCTATGGCAACGGCTGCTGCTATCGGCGCTGTGTGTACTGTTAGCTGTGCCTCCGGCCGATGCTTTGCTGTTAGCACAGTCACCGGAAACACCGGGTGACAGTACGGTCTATCTTGATGAGAAGGTACTTGTGCCTGTACCCGGTGCCGAGGTAATCAATCAGGGTGATTCGGTGCTTACTGTTGTTGAAGACAGCCGCAATCCCTATCTGCTCAATGGCAAAAAAGAGTTTAATCCTGACCCGACAAGGGCTGTATGGATGTCGGCTCTGTTTCCCGGCCTCGGTCAGGTCTATAACCGGCGTTACTGGAAGCTACCGATAGTAGTGGGTGGTTTTATGGGGCTCGGATATGCTACCTCATGGAACAATAAGATGCTCAATGACTACACACAGGCTTACAGGGATCTTACCGACAGTGACCCGGGTACGAACAGTTACATGAACTTCTTTCCGCCCACTACCAACGAGGGCGATATTGATAAAACATGGCTGACTTCGGTAATGCGTTCGCGTCGTGACTATTATCGCCGCAATCGCGATCTTTGCATTATCTTTGTAGTAGGTCTCTATCTCCTCTGTATGGTCGATGCCTACGTAGATGCTTCACTGGCTCATTTTGATATAAGCGACAATCTGTCAATGGACGTCACACCGACCATGTTAGGCAGTCCGGTGCCTTCCAAACCGGCCTTCGGGCTCAACTGGGCCTTTACTTTCTAATATTGCCACACTCTGTGGCCTCTCTCCACCCCAACACCAAAAACATCTCTTCGCAATGACGATACGACACCTCCTACTCACAGCTCTTATGGCGGCAGCCATACTCACAGGCCATGCCCAGTCTCGCGGCAACGCCAACGTACTCGACCTCAAGCACAGTATCAGAGACAACTCGATAGTATATCCCGAGAGTTTCGAGACTGACGCCCAGCGTATGCTTGAAGGGTGGTATATGAAAAATTATACTGCCAGTGACGAACGTTACCGTAATATGGGTGACACCGAAGTGCCGGATGCCGAAGTAAAACGGCGTCTGGCAGCCCTGCCTACAGTCATAGATATGCCTTTCAATCAGATAGTACGCAGCTACATCGATCGCTACACGCGCAACAGTCGTTCGCAGGTGGCAGTAATCCTTGGACTGAGCCATTATTATATGCCTATCTTTGAACAGGCTCTCGAAGAGCGCGGCCTACCTCTTGAGTTGAAATATCTGCCTGTCATAGAGTCTGGACTTGATCCGAACGCCGTGTCAAAACATGGTGCCACAGGTCTGTGGCAGTTTATGATAGGTACAGCCAAGGGTCTGGGCCTCGAGGTTAACTCGGTTGTAGATGAACGTCGTGACCCATATATATCTTCAGCTACAGCTGCCGGCTATCTGAAAGACTTGTATGACACCTACGGAGACTGGAGTCTTGCCATAGCAGCTTATAACTGCGGACCCGGGGCTGTCAATAAGGCGATACGCCGTGCCGGAGGAGACCCTAAAAAACATGACTTCTGGTCTATATATAATTATCTGAGTCCCGAGACACGTGGTTATGTACCGATGTTTATTGCGGCTAATTACGTTATGACTTACTATCAGCAGCATAACATCAGCCCTGTGCTGGCAACTAAGCCTTTGGTGACAGACACATTGCAGGTGAGCGAGCGTGTGCATTTCGAACAGATTTCAAAAGTGCTTGATATACCGGTTGATGAATTGCGTATACTCAATCCGCAGTTCCGTGCCGATCTGATACCCGGTAGCGGAGAGGTATCTTATACTCTTATACTTCCTGCACGTCAGATACAAGCCTATATTCTGAGTAAGGACGCTATCCTCGGCTATGAGAGTGAAAAATACGCACGTCGTGAGACAGCTGAACCCGGTGAGCAGTATGTATCGGAGGAGATATTAGCCGATGCGGCTATTGCTGCGGAAGAGATGGAGAATAAAGACGATGAGAATATTCGTTCGGAAATGGCTGATGCTCCTACATTAAGCAATGAACAGCGCCTCCGTTCGGTGATTCATAAGGTAAAGGCAGGTGAAACACTGGCTTCGATAGCTAAGGATTATGAAGTTTCGCCACAGGAAATCCGTGAAATCAACGGTCTGCGACGCAATGCTCTGCGTGTGGGACAGCAGTTGCGTATCAATACACCAACTTCATTAGGCAAGGAGATAGAGTCTCAAAAGGTAAATGCTATGGTAGCGGCTGTGGCTCAAAGTAATAATAAATCAGCTGCTAAACAACAGTCAAAATCCTCGACCAAGCAAGCTTCTAAGCAGGCTGCCAAACCCGCCGCAGCTCCCAAACCTGCGATTCATACAATCAAGAGTGGTGAAACACTGTCTACCATAGCGAAGAAATATGGTGTCTCAGTAGCTCAGCTCAAGCAGGCCAATGGCTTGAAGTCTGATGCTATTGCCGCCGGAAAAAACCTGACTGTACCAGGTGCTAAAGGTGTCGCAGCGGCTCCGGCCAAATCCTCAGGAACTAAGAAAGCAACCACACGCAAATCTTCCGGCACTAAGAAATCCGGCACTGTGGCAAAGAAGTCTTCCTCTTCCGGCACTGCTAAAAAGAAAGCGCCCGCACGCAAATCTTCCGGCAAAAAACGCAGACGTTAAGCCTGCCTAAATAGATTCGTCGAAATAGCCTTGTCGAAATAAGTTTGTTGAAACAGGTTTGTCGAAAGGTGAATCTATAAAAAGAAGCGACTCAAAACTGCTTTGGCTCCTTGCAAAGATATGGTGATATCTTTGCAAGGAGCCAAAGCAGTTTAAAAGGGCAGTGTCTACAAAGCCAAGAAGTATCTGTAAAGCCAAAAGGTATCGGCCCCCAATAATTATCAGAATGACTAACTGATTACTCTTTTTTTGTGCAATATCATGATTCTGCACAAAGTATAAGATTTATTTTTTGTAGCTAATCTTGTAAAAAGTAATTTTGCAGCGTAAAAAATTTAAAAGTGACAGTATGAATAGACTATACTTAACATCAATTCTTACCCTACTGCTGACCGACATCGTGTCGGCCGCCATACCCGGAAGGACTGACGAAACGTTTCCTCTCTACGGTAATCAGAAAACGTTGGTTATCCTTGCCGAATTTGATGGCACACCCTTCAACGTAGACGATGCCTACGTATATTTCAACGGTATGCTTACCCAAGATGATTTCTCTGATTATTTCTGTAAAGGAAGCTGCCAACAATATTTTCGCGAAAATTCCAACGGTTTGTTTGAACCGCAGTTCGATGTTTACGGCCCTGTTCTGCTCCCCAAGAAGGCTTCATACTATGGTGCTAACATCAACAATATCTATGACACATACGCGCATGAGATGGTGATTGATGCGTGCAACATCCTTGATGACGATATCGATTTTTCTCTCTATGACACCAATGATGACGGTGTGGTTGACAATGTATTTATTGTCTATGCCGGTTATGGAGAGTCCTCGGGCGGAGGTGCGGACACTGTATGGCCTCATGCAGCCTATATTTCAAAGAAGATGACAGAGTCTGTGATTCTGGATGGAGTTATCCTCGACCGTTACGCCTGCGTCAACGAAATGGAGAAAGATTATCCTACAGGAATAGGAACATTTTGTCACGAATTTTCTCATGTTTTAGGTTTGCCGGACATATATCCTACCGACCAGTCCAATAACTATGCCACGGGCAGATGGGATGTTATGGATCATGGCTCGCTCAATGGCAACCAGCGGCGTCCGTGCAATCTTACATCATACGAACGCAGTGTGTTCGGATGGCTTGAACCTGAAGAAATAGTACCCGGTCAGACATATACTCTTCCGCCGCTTTATGAGAACAAGGCTTTTATTCTGCGGACAAGCTCACCTACAGAGTTTTTCTTTATCGAGAACCGTCAGTTACAGGGATGGGACAAATCGCTTCCGGGTCATGGCCTGCTTATATGGCACATCGACTATCAGGAGGATAAGTGGGCCGATAATACTCTTAACAATGACCCCTCCCACCTTTGCGTACAAGTGCTGAAAGCTGACGGCATTGGCTCGGAAAGCTCCGAAGCCGGCGATACTTTCCCCGGTTCTACCGGTAAGTACGAATTATCGCGCGATATTCTACCCGAGTTCAGTACTTGGGATGGTAACGGGCTTGGAATCGTTATCAAAGATATTGCTGAAAATTCCGATAAATCAGTGACTTTCCGTGTTGAAGCTGATGACAGCTCTGTAACCTCGACAGCAATTGACACCATAGTCATAGAAAACCGCACAATCTCAAGTCCGTTACCTTTCACTGTTACAGATATTTCCGGTCGTGTGATAGCAAGCGAACTTTGTCGCGTAGACCTTCCCGCTCCCGGTGTTTACATTGTACGCACACAAGATACTACCAAGAAAATACTCGTTAAATAAAGATTAGCAATGAAACTTCTTTCCGCAAAAACACTACTTACCGCTGTTTTTATGACTGCGGCATCGGCAATGGCCCTTGCGGGAACAAATAAGTTCTCGTATAATACTCCCGGTGCTGAACAGTTTTGTATAGGTTTCGGTGTGGCAGACCATTATGATGTTGCCATATTTGTACCCGGTGAGCCTTTGGCTAACTTCAATACTACTTTAAAGGAATTTACCATTACAGTGCCCGTGAATGACAACATCGACAACTTCAAGATGTGGGTGTCGACCAGCTTGAGTAATCCCGGCATCTCTCGGCATTTTTCCGGCGACATCAGCAATGAATACGTAGATGTTGACCCTATCAGTGGCTCTAACTTAGGTACAATAACCTATACTCTCGAGGAACCTTACAAGCTTACCTCCAATGGAGTCTATCTTGGATATTCATTCGATGTTAAGGCAATAGACCCCAACGAAGAAGTTACCAGTTATCCTGTTGTAGCCACTGCCGATTCCAATCCCAACGCTCTTATCAGCCGCCTGGCTGCAAATTTTCCTAACTTTGAACCCACAGATCAGTATGCTCTTTGCTGTACGGCCACTCTTGAAGGAGATTTCGTTGACCTTGGAGCCGGAGTAACTTGCAGTAAATTATATGCCAAACGAGGCGAGCCTTCACAACTGAAAGCAACTCTTATCAATCATGGCATAGAACCGATTACCTCTGTGGAATACACCTGCACGCTTGATGACAACACCCAAAGCGGCACTCTTGAAGTGAATGTTGACCAAGTCCTCGGTAGCACGTATGACATAACTGTACCCGTTAATGCCATTTCCGATAACGGTGATTATACCGGAACACTGTCCATCACCAAAGTCAACGGTGAACCCAACCAAAGTGCTTCTCCTTCCTGCACCGTAAAGGCAAAAGTTCTGGAACGTATCCCTGTTCATAGAGTGGTTGCTGAAGAGTTTTCGGGCACATGGTGTAATAACTGTCCGCGTGGCATCGCCGGTATGAGATTGCTTAATGACACTTTCGAAGATTTCATCGGTATATCATATCACGGCAACGACATCATGGAGCTCAAAAGCGGTATTCCCGCTTTGGACTATGTCTATCCCAATGTCTTTTTCGATCGCGTTGGACCGGGTAGAGACCCGTATTTCGGTCTGGACCTTAATAATCTCGTTGCCGGCCGTATAGTAGATGAATATATGGAGGCTACGGAGACTTTTGCTCCAGCCGACATTGATGTGCAGGCGGAATGGAACGATGACGAGACATCACTTCTTATTACAAGCGAAGTTACATTTGCCGAAGTGCCTGACGATGGATTCAATTTCCGTGTGGCATACGTAGTTATCGAAGACGGACTCTCCGGTAGCGGAGCTGCTTGGTGGCAGAGAAACGGTCTTTCCGGTGTGACAGCACTGAAAGACGATCCTTATCTGAAAGAATTCGTAAATGCTCCTGACCCGATAAGAGATATTGTTTACGATGAAGTAGCCGTATTCGCAACTAATCCGAGAGGCGTGGCTAACTCATTACCGAAATATAATGACCTGAAAGATAACGAGACCTATACGCATCAGTTTGAAGCTAAACTCTCTGACTTCAAGAATGCTAACGGTAATCAAAGCTATCAAAACCCAGCTAACATGCATGTAGTGGCTATGCTTATCAAGCAGGATACATCCTCAGCAGGAGTTATTTGTAACGGTGCAAAGGCAAAGGTACCAGTACCTTCGGCCGTTGAATCAATAAGCGCGGAAAAGGAAGTTACCTCTACTGAATTCTTTGACCTCACAGGACGTCGTGTGTCAGAGACAGCCAAAGGTATTGTCATAATACGTCAGACATTCAGTGACGGTACTGTCAAAACAGGTAAAATAATACGGTAAACCGATTGGTCAAACTTAGTTTCATGAAAACGCGGGGTCGTACAGACCTCGCGTTTTTAATATACGTTCCCATATAATATAATTTTCTAAAAGTTTGGTGATTTATTAAAAATATTCTAACTTTGCCAACCTATAATTATCTGAATGGGAATTGTTCTAACTAACACAATATTCTCTCGGTATATACTGTCCTGGCTTTTTTTATTTACAGGCATTTTGGGAGTCTGGGCTCAGAATAAAGAATCGTACGAACACCTCCTGAAACTTAAATCTGAAGTGCTTTACGAAAAAGGTATTTCGTATCGTAACGGCGGGATACATCTTGACTCTTCATTGGTGTGCTTTACCATTCTCGGTGACCGTGGGATTAATTCAAAAGAAGAATACGAGCATGAGCTTTCAATAAAAGCTTATGCCGAAATGGCATATATATGGTTCTTCCATTATTATGACTACTCAAAGGCTATTGAAAACATGGCAAAGGCCAAGGAATTGATGGATAAAATGAATATGGATCTCCCAATATACCATCTATATTCCGGCCTGATATATAGCTCAATCAGTCATCAGAGCAAAGATACCGAGACCGCTGCCACCGCTATGAAACACTTGCGCCATGCTTTTAATATCTCAGTTGCTTCCGGGGAAACTCATATTATCAATGTAGTATTCAGCAATATGATGTCGCTCGCCTACTCGATGGATATGTTTGATTCCGTTACTATGGAGAGTATGCGTTTGCGTAAAATGGCAGATGAAATAAACGAAGGTCCTGAAGCTTACTATACTTTCTTCAACTTACACACAATGGACGGTCTGAAGGCTTTGAGTCAAAAACGGTATACCGATGCATTGAAAGAATTCGATATGGTGACGGATAGCCTTCCCGCTAACGAAGCCTATAGCCGATATCGTTGCGGAGCATGGGAGTTCAAAGGATTTGTCCACACCGATGCCGGCCGATTCCCTGAAGCAGAAGCCGCTTTCAAGACTGCTCTTGCCATCGCTAACGAATTTGACCTTAGAGACGCTAAAATTGAAATATTCTATGATCTCGCCGACCTTTACAAAAAGTGGAAGCGACCTGAACAACAGTTTGTATATCAAGCAAATTACCTGAATCTTAAGGATTCCCTGCTAAGCTTTCGCCAGATTTCCTCAATGGATGAAATTCGCTTTATCGGTGATTTGCGCAAAGTTGAGAATAAACTTGCGGAAACCGGACGTCACAACGAACGTATGCGTCGTACATTAATTGTTGTCGGTGCTCTACTACTTCTGACCGTTATAGGTATTTGGTTTACCATCTGGTTTATACGTAAGCTCAAGCGAACAACCCGAAGTCTTTATGCCAAAAATCAGGAAGTGTTCAAAGCGCAGGAAGAGGAAAGAACTCTCCGTATTCGTTACGAAAAAGAGCTTGCCGACTTGCGTGAACGTCTCGGCAAACCTGAAGTAGCACCGGTTTCCGTACAAAAATATAAAGGGAGTAATCTTACCGAAGAGGCTAAATGCGCAATTGCCGATAAAATCCGCGACACATTTGAAAATTCACCTGAAATATATTCACCGGGATTTTCTTCCGATAAACTGGCCGAACTGGTTGGAGAGAACTATAAATATATCAGCCAGGTCATAAATGAGAAGTGGGGGCTTAATTTTAATCAGCTCCTTAACAAGTACCGAATCCGTGAGGCCTGTAGCCGTCTTATGGACCGCGAACGATACGGGCATCTGACTTTTGAAGCTCTCGCAGCAAGCGTCGGCTTCAACAGTCGGTCTACTTTTGCAGCTCAATTCAAAGCGGTAACCGGCCTCACACCCTCCCAATACATTTCCGAATCAAAGAAATAAGCTTGATTACACCTTGCTCGGAAATCATGATTTACTGGACATTACGTATTTTCTTTGTCCGAAATCATGATTTCCGCCATATTCAAACTTGTATTTTTTAATTGTGGTTTAAAAAACATCTATATTTGCAAAAACAAAACTAATTTTCAACTTTATGAAACAATTTTTACTCACCCTCGCAGCGGCAGCAACAGGACTGGCTTGTATGGCCTCCCCTGCCCCGAACGGCCCGCAGCACGTCAAATCCTACAATTGGGAATCAACCGACACTATTTCCTATTTCGTAGCAGCCCAGAGTTTCGTCAGCGGAACCTCCTTTAACATAGATGGAGGCGATTACAAGACCTACGAATTAGGTGTGGTGCATCAGGGAAACAAAGTGGTGTTCACAAACCTTTTCAACCTTGTTGATACAGGTAGCTATGACTCTGCATACGACACCCCGATAGAAGGCGTATACAACGAATCCGACGGTACGATTACATTTGATGCAAATGTGATATACACTAAGGTCGGTAACAGTTATGATACCTCTCTCTTTACTGTAAGTGAATTCAACGAGAATGGCTCCTATCTGCCCGAGAACGAGTTAAGCCAGCTGGTTTTTCACGTTACTCCGGATTTTAAGACCATCACTAACACTACTCCTTTCGGTCTGGTTTATGCATACGGTCTGCCTGAACGCTACAAAGCTTTCTGTGCTACTGTCATGGACCCCGAGTCTGACGGCCAGGTAATAAAGCTGAATGAAAGTGTAAAACTTCCTGCTTGCTATGTAGGCAATAGATCAGAGAAAAACGTCACTATCTTCAATGCCGGTGCTAAAGAAGCTGAATATGTGATTGGCTTAACACAGGAAGGTGACGAATTTTCTGCCAAGCTTGCAAGCGGAACATTGAAGCCTTGGGGAAAGAAAGAATTGACTTTCCGCTTCAAACCCACCGAAGCCGGAGAATTTGAGGCTATTGCCACAATTGAGACTGAGAATGGTAATCTTCAGATTGGCCTCGAAGCTGAAGCGTTAGCTAATCCTTCCTATTCTGAAGCTGTGAAGGCAGGTGATTTCTCTTTCGAAACCGCTATTGATTACCCTGGTGTTATTGCTGACTTTGAGCATTCTCTTTCTGACGGTGGCACAGAAACAGTTAAGGCTATCCGTCTCGCTACTGGTGGTGCTTATGGAAGTTCTACTTTAAAGATAGCCTTCAATGTGCCCGAAGGAAAACAAGGTCATCTCTCTTATAAGGGCTATCTTGACAATCCCACCAACGCTATCTATTCTGTAAACTTATTCATAGGTATAGATCAGGAAACCGGTTTACCGGCACCTGCCTACATGCTGTCAAGTGATTTTGAGGATAAATACACCGAACTTGACTTCGCTCCCGGTGATCATTATATATATATTAATCACATGGACGGATATTCGAAAAGCAGTGAGGTAGCAACCTATATCTGGGATCTTGAGCTGAATATCAGCGATCCCGGTAACGGTGAACCTGAGGTAACCACTCCCGAACTTTTCATGGGCTTCGGTATTGCCGGAAAGGCTGAGAAAATAGGCACTATAGGTGTACGAAATCACAGTGCCGAAGAAATGACAATCCTGAGTGTAACAAGCGACAACGATGAGTTTACCGCTACAGCTCCTTCTAAAAAAGCCGGTCTGCTCGAGACTATAAATATTCCGGTGGAATATATCAGTGCAGAACCCGGAGAACGTGTTGCCAACCTGACTATAGAGACTAATCTCGGTACCGTGACTGCCAAGGCTGTGGCTAAGGTGTGCGAAGAGCCTGATTATTCAACCCTCGTATCTGAAGGTAAGGAATACATAACATTTGGTGTTGACGAAGACTATCCTTTTGTATTGGAAGACGGAAAAGCCTACAACATCACTTCCAAACATCCGGATGCATGGGAGACAAACTCTTCACTGCCTTTTGAAATCACAATTCCTGAAGGAATGGTAGGACGCCTTGAATATTCCGGCCATGCATGGGGAACTCCTGCCGGCAATTACGGAACAGATCCACTCTGGGACTTCGGTTGTATCGAAATTATGCTTGCTAAGAAGGTACTCAACAGCGATGCTTTTATGGCCTGCTGGTATGATAATGACGTTGATATCTACTCTGATTACTGGAGAGAGCAGAGAGACCCTGGCGATGAGTTATTCTCAGATCTCCAACAGAATCTTCCTGAAGGAACCAACGTCGGTATGTTCCGTTATTATCAAGGTGGTAACATGACATGGTATGGCGAAGACCGTATCGAAATTACCGATATTAAGGTAATCGTAGAAGACCCCTCAGCTCCCGGTTCTGTAGAAGGTATCATTGACATCAACAACTGTACTTTCGAATACTTCGACCTTCAGGGACGTCGTCTCGAAGCTCCGGTTAAGGGTATCAACATTGTCCGTATTTCAGATGTACATGGCAATGTAGTAACCAAAAAGGTAATCCGTTAAAATCTGACTCTTCAGAACAAAAAGAATTGAAGACTTCTATAATGTGTTAAACACACCATGAAAAGAAATCTTATTCTCTTGATAATGGCATTGGTAGCTCTGAATTGGGCTGCCAATGCCCAACTTACAAGCCACACTCTCGGCTTCTGTGACGGACAGGTAAAGACAAGTGCAACCGATGGATTCTCTATCTCGGATGCCGATCAGGATGTAAGCGCCGCTATCTTTATTCCCGCTTCTACAGCCAAAGTATATGCAGGTTGTGAGATTGCGCAGATTAATGCAGGTCTTGCCTCTACTCTCAATGTAGAAACTCTGGCGGTATGGATTCGTACTTCGCTCGATGGTGAAGACCTTGTCAGCGCCTCGCTGTCAAAGACAACCGAGCCCGCCATACAGAAAGGTTGGAATACCTTCTCTCTTCCTACCCCATATATCATCCCTGCTGACACCGAAGGCTTCTACATCGGTCTCACTTTCCACCAGAAAGGAAATTCAGTTGGCCTTTCTGTGGTACAGGGACTTCCTTTTGTAGACAATTCTTTGTGGGTGAAACTTGGTAACGATGCCGAGTGGACTGACCGCTCTGAAGAGGGCGTCCTTCCGATTGAAGCTATGGTGACCGGAGAGAATCTGCCTAAAGTAAACTTAGCGCTTACCGGTCTACACGTACAGCCTTCCGTTTCAGTCTCAAATGGTGAGATTTCCGGCTCATTAACCGTAACAAACCGAGCTGAAGCTGTTAGCGGATTTGATATTGTATGCTCTATTGATAACCGTGAGGATATACAGACAAAACATATTGATATTACTTTGGACTACAAGGAATCAAAGGAAATACCGTTTTCATTTGTTTTTGAGGGTCTGACTGAAGGCGAACATGTTTTCAATGTATTACTCGCAGGCATCAATGAGGGTGAAGATGTCAATATTGATGACAATATGATGTCGGCTACATTCTCTGCCGTGTCGCTGTTCTACCCACGTAATGTAGTGGTCGAGGAATTCACTACCGAGATGTGCGTCAATTGTCCGCGTGTAGCCGGATATATGCACGAGATGCTTGAAACCGCCGGCGCTGACGGACGTGTCATAGCTATCTGTCACCATTCCGGATTTGGTACTGACTGGCTCACAATTCCCGCCGACGTGACATATTTGGGACTTTACGGTAATGTAAGTCCGTTTGCACCTGCAATATTCGTAGACCGCTTCACAGCTGATTATCTGCCTGGATACAACAACGATTCTTCTGTGATGCTTCCGGAGTCAGCCGAAGAGTTAGCTCAGGCTGTAAATACCCGTAAGGAAGTTCCGGCATATATATATCTGGATTTAGAGGTGGAACTTACAGACGGCAATGCTCATGTGAAAGTGACAGGCGAACGCGCCACAGAAATTTTTACAAATAATCAGCCGCGTATTGTAGTCGGTCTCTTGGAAGATAACATTCCAGCTTTGCATCAAGCCGGTGTTGAAGAGGGTGAGACCTATATACAGCAGCACGTGAACCGGGTTTATAATTCTATCTGGGGTGAATATCTCGATTTCGATGACAATACCTATAGCTACGAGTGTGATCTCGAAGTCAAATCAGGATATGTCAAGGAAAACCTCAGCGTAGTAGCTTATATATGGGATTATGATCCGGCGGATGCCGACAAATGCGAGATTGCTAATGCAAATGTCATATATTATCCCGATATGACCGACAATACATCAGCCGTTGATTTTATCAATGCCGATGCTGAAGGTCAGACAAGCTATTTCTCAATCGACGGACTTCCGCTTACCGCTCCGGCCAAGAAGGGCATAACGATTGTGAGAAAAGCTGACGGAACAACCTCGAAGATTATCCGTTAATCTGACTTTGTTCCAAGGTTTTCCCTGATCAGGATAGCCTTTAATGATTGTCTCAAATTCATTACAATACTTAACTAATTAAAACAATAGTCATGAAAACAAACCATATCCTCTCAATGGCACTTTGCACGGCTCTGAGTTTTGCGTTTAACGCGAATGCTCAGGATACTACTCCCGGCACTACTGACCCTACCATCGAGAACTGTTTCTCATTCACTCCGGCACCCGGCGTGCTTGACTATGAAACTATGCAACGTGGTCTTACATACCTGACCATCTCTCCCAACAGCGATGTGATACCTTCTGTCAATGAGGCCTGTACCGAAAACATAGAGTTTACTCTTAACGGTGAAACATTGGTTAATATCGCACCGGAATACCTTGTATTCAGCTATATAGACTTCCACGGTGGATTCTGGACCGGATCTTTAATACTCAACCCGGAAAACCAGCTTCCATTGGAGACATTTCAACAGGCAGGTACATACGAGATAAAGTTCCCGGCAGACCTTATCCAAGTAAATGAAGTAAACACACCGGCATATACGCTCACCTACACATATTCCGAGCCTGTTGAAGGTGATGTGGACTTTGAGTCTGCTCTCGCCAATGCCGACGGTGATACCTTCTACAGCATGTACATCAAGATGACGAATCCTGACCTTGCAGTCTCGATAACCAATGACTTCAAGTGTGAGATGTTCTATAACGGTGAATTGGAGTATACATTCGATAGCTCACAGGTATCGGCTTATAGTAATACGTTCACTATCAATATCCCAAGTGAGGTTGTCGAGGCAGCAAAACCGGGCGAATACACATTCAATGTATTCCCGGGCAGTCTCAAAGCAGTCGACAAAGTCAACAACGTATATGGCTTCAACACTACCGAGCTTTCTTATACCTACACACTTATCGCCGCTCCCGCAGTTGTAGCTA
Organism: uncultured Porphyromonadaceae bacterium; assembly: GCA_947177575.1. Lineage (GTDB taxonomy): Bacteria > Bacteroidota > Bacteroidia > Bacteroidales > Muribaculaceae > Lepagella. Next base: position 29,901 of record CAMWVA010000002.1, read on the forward strand.
TGGATCCGGAAAACGGGTCAACTGTTGAGGAACTCAGCAAGATTACACTCACCTTCAACCGTCTGATGAGCGAGGCTGAACCCTACGACTCGTCTATTAAACTTCAGGTAATGCAGAATGACGAGCCTCTTGATGAATATGAAGTGGAACTCATGACCTTGGACGATGCCTTCGAAGGTGAAAAAGTGCTGATTGTCATAGAGCCTGCCATTACAACTGATGGTGAATATTCTATCGCCAATATCGCAAGTTTTGTATGCTTTAAACTTCATGCCGATGATGCATGGCCCAACTATTGGTACTATGGTCCGATAGAATGTTCATTTAAGGTTGACAGCAGTGTAGGAGCTGAAATGGTTAGCTCTGATAATGAACTCGTTGATGTATACAATCTGCAGGGAATGTCCATTTTCAAGAATGTCAGCCGTGAGACTCTCCGCACTCTTCCTGAAGGAATATATGTAGTTAACGGCCGTAAGATGTACGTGAAATAATATCTACGCCCTAAGATAGTACACATATATAATCTGTAGATTGAACCTTAATTCACACCATTTTTTAATATGTATCGTATGTGCTGCTTGGCGAGATTCTTTCGCCAGGCAGTACATTTTTAGTATGATATGCCCGTCATACAAAATGCAGGATTATCGCACAGTGCGATAATCCTGCATTTTGTTATTGCGTTTTATATAATCTGTTTTAGTCCGATAATTCTCCGACTATTGAGGTCTGAAGATAATCGGTAATCTGTTCCTTAGTATAACCGCTGCCTATAAGATACATAAGTTTTGTAACGGCTGCTTCCACCGTAATGTCATAGCCTGAAATCACACCGGCCTTGGTCAGCATATCACCGGTATAATATCGCTTTGACTCAGCACCACCGTTAAGACACTGGGTGACATTATATATTATCAGTCCGTTCTTCACAGCGTCTGAAATAGCGTTGAGGAACCACTGTTCGGTAGGTGCGTTACCGGCACCGAAGGTACGAAGCACTACAGCTTTGATACCCTTAGTTGCAAGCTGGGCTTTGACAACATCTTCCGTTATGCCCGGATAGAGCCACATAACGAGGATATTCGGGTCCATGTTGTAGAAAGGCTCAAGCGGAAGCTTCGTATCGTGGCGAAGCAAATAAGGTTCGTTGTAGACGATATGAAGGTCGATAGCTCCGAGTGAAGGATAGTTGAAGCTGTGAAAAGCCTCGAAACCGGTTGAAGTGAACTTTGTAGAGCGACAACCTCTGATAATGTAATCCTGGAACGAAATCACAACTTCCTGTATAATCGGGTCTCCGTTCTCATCTTTTGCTCCTGCGACTTCTACGGCCGATATAAGATTTTCGGTACCATCCTCGCGTACTGCACCGATAGGCAGCTGTGAACCTGTGATGACTACCGGCTTGCGCAGATTTCTCAACATGAAGGCCAAAGCAGAGGCTGTGTAAGCCATAGTATCCGTGCCGTGAAGTACGACAAAACCGTCAAACTCCTCATAACGGTCTGCTATATCCTTGACAATCATATTCCAATAGGTAGGATTCATGTTAGATGAATCAATAGGCTGCGGAAACTGAACACTCTCTATCTCATATCCGAGTTTGCTAATTTTAGGCACATTATCCATCAGATGTGAGAAGTCAAAAGGCTGGAGACCATCAGGTGTTTCGACCATACCGATCGTACCGCCTGTATAGATTATAAGAATTCTTGTTTTTTTCTGGTTTTCCATAATATTTAAATTGATATTGTAACACTCTTACAGTGTCAGTTTAATTCTTGGTTATTACTCGTAATACTGTTTGTGAATACCGAATACGAAATGATTTATTCTTATGATAACGAATACAAGCACGATTGCTACCATTACCGAAATCATTATGAACGGGAAGAGATTGGTGTGCGAACCGGTAATCATCTCGAAGAAATTCACAATCACAGGTACCATTGAGATAGCTACATAATTTGCTACCTGTAGATAAGCGAGCGCAAGAGTTGATTTTGATTCCTTAACTACGATTTCTGTAGCCTTGGTATAGAATATCGGCTGTGCAAGACCGTTACCGAGACCTACTAAAGCTGCTGCTATAACATAGAGTGCCATAGAACGTGTGAACACGAACAGCAACAGACCACCAAGTATAAGGGCTGTGGCAAAGACGAATGTTCCCTTACGGAAAGCCTTCATTGTACCGGTAACGAACAGTCCGATTACGAACATAGCCAGATAGAAAATCGAGGTAACAGTCGAAACCTGTTCGGTCGACATGTGATACTCAGGCATCAGATTCGGCAGATAGTAGGCCGGAATCGAAGTGGCGAATACAAAGAAGAAGTAAGCTAAAAGAAGCCATATCGTACGTCCGATATAGAAACCGCCTTTTACAGTCTGACCTTTAGTAGAAAAACCGTCGGCATCAGCTACAGGTATTTCAAGAACAGGGCGCTTACCGGCCTTCTGAGAAGGGGCTAAATCAGCATTATCGCTATCTGCGGCAGGAGTAGAAGTCAGATCTGCAGCAGGTATCTTCTTCAGGAACGGTATCAGCAGAAGTGATACGAGCGGCAACAGATAAACAAGGAAGGGAAGATGCCAGCTCTTGGCAGCTAAAAAGCCTACCACGAATGTAGCGACCACAAGAGCTATGTTACCTATGGCAGAGATTATACCCATCTGCTTTGTACGGTACTTGCCGGTAAAGACATCGGCAATAAGACCTGTGGAGAAGGGAAGTATCAGACCGCAGCCCGCGCCAAGCAGACAGCTGAGCCAGATAAGAGCCGTAAGAGAACTGGAAGCCATCGAGAGAGCACCGGCAGCTATATATAGCACGGTACCTGCAACGATTACGGCGATTTTATGTTTTGTTTCCGAAAGTTTACCTGAAAGAAGCACGAACGGAATAATCACGAGGTTTGGCAATACAGTCAGGAGCTGGATCTTGAAATCCGTGGCGTCGCTGAAAATGTGGCGCAGACTTCCCTCAATAGGGGTCACGGCAAGACCCGGCAGGTCTACGGCCAGCGAGAGCGACCATATCGCGAGGACAACCATCATCGAGATGGGGCCCTTTCCGGTTTTAACTTGCATAATGTGTGTTTTTAATAATCAGATATTCTACAGTGCGGCATACTATACCGCTCGTTTACGGCGGAATCAGTCTGTAATGGTAACTGTATCTCCGTTAAAGACTCCGAGTCCGAGTTTCTTCATAATTGTCTTTACGGCTGCCTGAGCCTTGACAGAATTACCGGCATCATCCAACGGTGGTGCGAAAGCGGCTACACCGAACAGACCGGGCATTACGCCAAGCACTCCACCGCCTACACCGCTTTTGGCAGGTATGCCGGAAGTGTACATCCAGTCACCTGTATTCTGATAAAATCCGACTGACGAAATAAGTGTTGTAATCTTTGGAGCAAGTTCCCGTGCGAAAACTTCCTGACGGGTAACAGGATTAGTACCGCCATTGGCGATTGTTGCGGCACATATACCAAGCTGTGCTGCGGTAATACCCACGGAACACTGACGTGTATAGAGGTCCAGACTCATCGGTACGTCATCGTAAATACGGTTGTAGTTTTTCAGCAACCATGCTATGGAACGGTTCTCAAAATTAGTATCTGATTCCGAACGGTACAGTTCGTCGATGACTTCGGCCCGGCTACCGCAGAGCGCTTCGAAGTTATTGATAATATTCTCCCATTTTCCCCATGAGTCGCCATGAGGCTTGACCATAGAACAGGCTGTTATAGCTCCTGCGTTGACCAGCGGAGTAGAAGGATGATCGTTCTCCAGCAGAATAGCGAATATCGAGTTAAAAGGAAGTCCTGTGGCATCGGCACCTATCTGTTTCAATACCTCTTCGGCACCCCATTGCTTAAGAATAAGAATAGCTGTCAGTACTTTTGACACGGATTCGATACCGAACTTGTATTCAGTATCACCTACACTTATAGTCGTACCGTCGAGTAGAGTCAGACTGATACCGAAAAGGTCGGGATTGACATTGGCCAGATAAGGTATGTAGTGAGCATTAACACCGCCCTTTATATTTTTACATTCCTCGTAGGCTTCCTGTACAGCTTTCTGTATCTGAGCCTTAGTAAGCTTTATTTCCATAAATTATGTGTTTTTATAGTATTAAAATCAGATATATTTATAGTACTTTACAGCAATAGGAAAAACATACCAGGAAACAAGTATTTGTCATTTAATATCGCCTGTATGTTTAGATATGCTCTATAAAATACTTACATTTATCTAACAATTAGCTTGAGTAATAGTTCATTTCATCAATTAGCTACCTGTAGTATTACGGTAAAAAGAAAAACCTGTCTACACGACAGGTTTTTCAAAATAATCATGCTATGTGGTGATTAAATAGCTATTAAAAAAGTGTTCTAACGACAGTTTTATTTCTTTTTTCTATTAAAGAATTCGGCAGATGCTTTTTTGCGGGCTTCTATGCGGTCCTCAGGAGCTTCACAAGACTTTTCAAACTCCACACGGGCATTGAATCCATAAAATACTGACTCGCCGAAATCATCCCACATCTTTTTGATTCCCTCTTTGTCAGCTTTGAAAGCGAGAGTGTTGTCAATCTCCATCTTGCGTCCCATTTCTTCTACATCGATATTGGCGCCGATAAGATTGATTGTCCAGCCCTTTTCCTTAAGCTCTGCAATCAGAGAGGCTACCTGAGCCCAGGTGTAATGAGTAGATGAATTTTCCATACCGTCAGTGATGATAGTCACCATGCCGGTCGAGTCTTCGTGTGTAGAAGCTACTGCTCTCAGATCAACCAGTGTCGAACCTACGGCATCGAGAAGCGGTGTCAGACCATTTGGACGATACTGTTCAGTAGTAACATCCTTTACTTCGGCTATGGGTACGTTCTTTACCAGATAGCGGGAAGGAACACTCGCATCGCTTTGGAACAGATAGATACTCACAAGATTGCGCTGAGTATCACCATGTTTATCTTGCAGCGAGCGTATCACGTTGAGAGTCTCGTTGCAACCCGATACGGTCTGTTGGGTTACACCTGACATCGAACCGCTCTCGTCGAGGATAATGAGGTTGAACACTGTTGTCTTTTCCATAATTTTGTTGTTTTTCTAAGTGAATGTTTTTCGAATGAATGTTTTTGTTTTGGCGTGGAGGAGGGAAAAGAGAAGGAGAGAGGAAGAATAGAATAGCGTGGAAGAGAGAGAAAAAACAGGATATATAGTCTGTAAGCCGTGGCGGCAGAAAGCCGTTATGTGTCAGAGGCAGTATATAGAGATCATAAGCATCAGAAATCGAAATCAAAAAGTCCCTTGGTAGAGTCCTTGGACTGCTCTTTTGCTTCTTCGTTAAGCAACTCCTCTTTTTTAAGAGCCGTCTGTTGTTCCTGTGCTTTTTTAGGTGCAAGTACACCGAAAGCGTGCAGAAAACTACGCGACGATATTATAGAAGCCGAAGCTGAAGCATGTGAAACAAAAGTAGTGGTACGTGTAAATAACTTAGCCATACGACCGCCGGTACGTACACGCTGGCCTTCTACCTCAATAATGGCTTTAGATTCAATTGCCGTACGCATGAAGTTACGCCTGTCGTAACTGGCACGGTTTATAACTTCATAGACTGTCTGAAGTTCATTGATAGTGAAGACTTGGTTCAGCAGCTCGAAAGCTACGGGACGAAGCTTCAGTATCTCCTTCAGGTACTCACGGGCCTCACGTATGATTTCGGCATGGTCGAATGCTAAGGGTGGTAGCATCGATTCGTCGAACCACATTGCTTGAGCCGCATCATCACCGCCTATGACATTGTAAGCATCGGGACGTACAAGAGCGATAAATGCAACTGTCACTACTCGCTCTCTCGGGTCCCGGTCAGGACGGCTGTAGACTTTAAATTGTTGGAGATAGACATTGTGCAGACCTGTTTCCTCGCGTAATTCACGTCTGGCGGTATGTTCTATACTCTCATCAATCTTCATGAATCCCCCCGGAAGTGCCCAGCAACCTATGTAAGGCTCACGACCACGTTCCACAAGAAGCAGTTTCAGCTTCTGTCCGTCAAACCCGAATATCACACAATCGGCTGTCATGGCCGGGTGCGGATATTTGTAGCAATAACATTTTTTGTCCTGCGGTCCAGTCGGGGAATTCATGGAATCCATAGTTCTTTCTGTTAATTTGACGCAAAGTTACATTGTAATTCTGAAATCACCAAATATTTTTTGCGTAAAAATGACGCAAATTTGTAACTTTTTTATTTTTAAAATATATTTAGCTGATTATCAGCGCTCAATTATAGCGTATGGAATATCTGTGTTGTTCATAAAATAGCCGAACCGCTCAGCCCCGTTGCCAATAGCGAAGACCGGTACCGGATTGGAGGTATGAGAACCGCTAATCCAGCCGATACCCATAGCTTCATTAATAATACGGAATACCCGCCCTACAAAATCGCTATATGAGTTATAGATGGTCTGTTCGCTACCTGCTGTACCGCTCATTGTGGCGGCAAACATAGCGCTCAGTTCCTCTTCGTCTTTTTCGCTAAGTGGTATGGCATCTCCCAAAGAGAAGAGTTCTCGCAGTTGTGCCTTCATTTCCGGCCAGGACATCGAAGCGGTCTCCGCTATGTCGCGGCACATCTCATTGAATTTATCTTTTGATATTTTCTGCACGTCTACCAAATCAAAACGTGCATTTCCCTTGGCTGCCATACCGCCTGTATCATGGTCGGCTGTGACGATTATCAGAGTTTCGTCGGGGTGTTCAAGATAGAAGTTATAGGCATGGCGTATGGCATCCTGAAATGCAAGGACTTCGCGTATTACGGCAGCACCGTCGTTGCTGTGGGCTGCATGGTCGATATTACCGCCTTCACACATCAGAAAGAAGCGTTCGGGATGAGTCACACTTAGATGTGATATAGCCGCCTCGGTCATATCGGGTAAATTGAGTGAGCCCCAAGGGCCATCAATAGTATAACCTATGCTCCATGGATGTTCGGTGTGAGTATCGAGAAGAAATTTACGGGGAGCTGTAGAAGCATTGAATTCATCAAGACCGTACACCACATCAAAGCCTCCGCGACGCAGTACATCGGCAGCATCGGCACTGCCGCGCAGACCGGCGCCGGCTATGAGGTCATAGCCGGAAGCAGCGGCATCGGCGGTTATGTCGTCGAAGAGTTTGCGGTCGCGCACATGAGCATAGAATGCTCCCGGTGTGGCATCATCAGGGGCTACTGAAGTAATTACGCCTATACCGTAACCCTGATCTTTCAAATTTACAGCTATCGAGGTAACAGGGATTGTATCGGGCGACACACCGAGCATATAGTTATTGGTTTTGTTGCCGGTTGACAAAGCTGTACCTGCCGCCGCTGAGTCGGTAGTGGTAGACGAGAAAGAATATGTCTGTACCGGTGAGGCCACAGGGAAGGTCATCATCAGCGGCAGCGAGTCGGGGTTGTGAACTGTGCGAAGATAGTTGCGTGTGGCCATGACGTGACCCATACCCATACCGTCGCCGATAAAATAGAAAATATATTTGGGAGTTTCAGCCCCGGCTGTCAGCGCGCACAGACCGGTAAAAGCAAGTGACAGGGCGAAATTTCTCTTTTTCATCATAATGTGTCAGACATCAAGGATTAAGATTATAGATAGAAATATCGCCGTCTTACTCCATATCATCGGAATCAGCCTGCACTAAAGTTGTACCCATCATCTCGATGGGTTCGGCGAAGGCATTGAGCAGTTCGTTATGCCGTATCAGTCCGGCCAAGGCCTCGGCAGCCTTCACTGCTATGGCTTTTTCTGTCGGTGTCGTGGCCATAGCTGTATATTTGCATACAGCGAGAGCTATGACATCAATACCTTCAAGCGGATTGAGGTGCTGACACAGATGTCCTAATCTGGCCAGCACCTCGTCTGCTGTGGAATCAGGATCAAGAGTACCCGAGGTGGTGGAAATAAGTTGGGGACGGTATTTGGCGAGTTTCTCTGTCAATATATCGTAATGCATAATTTTAGCAGTTTTTAGTTTACTGCAAAAGTAATCATTCGCCCCCACATTGCAAAGCGCCGGATTCAATAAGCAGCCCTCGATATAAGATTATAAATTCCTAATGAAGCCGACAGAGCGGCTGCTGCGGGCAGCAACCATAGTATCATCACACTTCCGGACGGAATTAGAGAGAGAACGGGGCCTTGTAAAGCCGAATTTGTAATAAATGAGATGAGTGAAGGTAGCAACAGACATGTCAACACACCGGCTACGAAACCTGCAAGAGCTGCTAAGCCTACCGCTCGGCGGTTACGTCGCCGGACAGCTGCTATCTCACGGTGCAAGAGGTCGATTGTGTCAAGACGCTGTTGCAGGTGCATAATGAATCGTTCGTCGGATGATATAAGTGGTTCGAAATTGTCGAACAGGATTTTCAGTTCATCGTCTTGGGTTGCTGTATCTTTATCGTTTTCTCGCATAGGCTTTGTAAATATTTAGTTAGAGTAGGTTGCGCAGATGGCGTCGGCCGCGTGCTAAATGTTGTCTCACTGCTTCGTCTGTTGTTTCGGTTATGGCGGCTATCTCCTTAGTTGAGTATCCTTCCATATAATACAGCAGCACAGACATACGCTCTTTGGGCGGTAATGAATCAAGAGCTGTATAGAGATGCTGGTAACGAAAGGTATCATCAGCTCTCTGCTCGGCTGCAATACCGAGCAGAGAAGCCGGGTCGACGGAGAGCTTTTCTGAACGCTGACAGTTGAGAAACAGATTGTAGCCTATACGGTAAAGCCACGCTTTGAAATTGTCCGGTCTGTCACCTTTGCCGAAGGCGAGGTAGGCTCTTATATAAGCTTCCTGCGCAAGGTCATCAGCTGACTGTGTATCTCCACAGCATAATGCTGTCAGAAAACGTCTGAAGCCTGCCTGTGTGCCTTTTACCTGCTCTATGAACTGCTGGCGTGTCATAGTTGCGAAGGCATAGTGATTATATATCTTTACGGGTAGCTGTATCAGTGCTTTCAGCTTGCGATTTAATCTGATTGCGGGTCAGACGACAGACCAACAGATAACTTATTCCTATAGCTAACGACAGACCGCCGGGCAGCATCGTGAAGCCTATAATCTCGGAGTAGAACATAGTACCGGTGAGAAGTAATATCAGAGCTGTAAGAATAAGTACCATGCCGATAGTGGAGAATATGCAGCCGCGTAGCAAGCGGAGATTAAGCAGTTCTTCGGGAGTCTTGGGTTGCTGGCGTGACTGGCGCAGTAATTCGACCAGGCGTTCAACATCGACATCTTTGTTGACCTCTATAGCTTTCATAAGTAGCTGAGTGCGGCTTTTGTTAACGTTCATTTTGGTCAGAGACGTTATGAGCACTACGGCAACAGGTAACACTACGCAGACAAATATAGGTACTAAGATATCTTCCATAATTCGGATTGTTTTGAGATGATGAATAATTGTTGGTTAAGAAATCTGTTGCTTCCGGAATTGATTTCGTAAACATGACACATCTCATCGTCCGAATGTGACATCGGCAGCTATTTTTTTATGACATCTGCTGCATTTCGACAAGGCGTCGGTAATGACCGCCGAGTTCCATAAGCTCGGTGTGTGAACCGCGTTCCACAATTCGGCCTTCGTGCATGACACAGATTGTATCGGCATTGGTTATGGTAGACAGACGGTGGGCTATGACCAGGGTGGTACGGTTGCGCATAAGGCGCTCCAGCGCTTCCTGCACAAGACGCTCGCTTTCGGTGTCGAGTGCCGAGGTGGCTTCGTCGAGGATAAGTATCTGCGGATTCTTGAGTACGGCACGCGCTATGCTGAGGCGCTGACGCTGTCCGCCCGACAGACGGTTGCCCCGGTCGCCGATAGCTGTATCGTAACCTTCAGGCATGGCCATGATAAATTCATGAGCATTAGCTATACGGGCTGCGGCCTCTACCTGTTCGCGTGTGGCGCCTTCGGTGCCGAAAGCTATATTGTTAAAGACGGTATCATTGAAAAGTATTGCTTCCTGATTTACATTACCCATCAGTGAACGCAGGTCAGCAACACGATATTCACGTACATCATGTCCGTCTACTTCTACGCTACCTTCCTGTACGTCCCAGAAACGGGGGATAAGGTCTACCAATGTTGACTTGCCTGAACCTGACTGACCGACAAGCGCAACAGTGTGCCCGGCCGGAATGTCAAGGTCGATGTGGTCAAGCACACGGCGTTCTCCGTCGTATGAGAAAGACACATCGCGCATACGTATATGTCCCTTGCTTTTATCGCCTGTCGGTAAGGCAACCGGTGTCGACGGGTCGGCTATAGGATTACTGGCATGAAGAATCTTGTCGATACGCTGCATCGAAGCCATACCTTTCTGCACAGAGTATGAGGTTTTGGAGAGCTCTTTGGCAGGATTGATAATGCTGTAGAAAAGCACCATAAAGAGGATAAAGGCTCCGGCGTCAATCGAGCTGTCGCCTGCCAATATCAACGAACCGCCGAACCACAGCACTGCCGATACAGCTATCGTACCTAAAAATTCACTCATAGGATGGGCCAGTGCCTGACGGTAGTTTAGGCGGTTACACTGACGGTAATAAGTCTGTGTTTCTTCACCGAACACCTTTTCCATGTGCCGTTCGGCATTGAAAGCTTTTATAACTCTAAGGCCGCCGACACTCTCCTCAACAGTAGACAATATAGTGCCCCATGTGTTCTGAAGCGACAACGACTGCGCTTTTAGTTTTTTACCTACCGCACCCATTATCCAGCCGGCTATAGGCAACAGCACAAGAACGAAGACTGTCAGTTTCCAGCTCATAACAAGCATAGTGCCGAGACAGACCAGAATCATAATAGGATACTTGACAAGCGCGAAAAGACTTGCCATAACCGATGCTTCAACCTCGGTGACATCACCCGAGATACGGGCCATTATATCTCCCTTCTTCTCACCTGAGAAGAAACCTATGGGAAGCGACAGTATCTTTCGGTACATGGCATTACGTATGTCACGTACCACACCGTTACGCAGCGGCATCGTACACACCTCGCTGAGATAAGCCGTCATGGTCTTTATCAGCGTAAGCACTACGAGCGCTACGGCCAATACCGCCAGTGTAGCACTGCCGCCTATATCCTCGATAAGACCGGAAGTATAGTAGTAGAAATTATTGGTCAGTACGTCTGTAATCGAAGCATCACCGAAATGCATCAGTTTGTAATCAGCCGTATCAAGACCGAACAATATGCGCAATATCGGCATGATAAAAGCAAACGAAAACACAGTAAACAGCGAGGTAAGCAGATTGAAAAGTATGCTGACCAGAATGTTCCACTTATACGGACGAGCGAAACGATTCAGAAAACTGAGCAGATCCTTCATGTGCGTTAGAATATAAATTGCATGTGTTAGAACATGTGTTAGACTATGAATAGCAGAGTATGGCTATGAAGCCTAAAGTATGAAAATAAGAATGTACTGACGAAGAAAGATGTGCAAAATTAGCCAAAATCATCAAAACCTCAAAGACTCCCCCCTTTCCACAACGCCACAGCCAGAAAAATCACTAATTTTGCACCGCCTCCACCCTCCACTCTCCACTCTCCACCCTCCACTCTCCACCCTTACCTCTACTCCCTCTGTCCCCTCCTCCCGTCCTCCTGGTTCTGTGTGCGAGCTTCAGCTCGCCTGTCCCCTCCTCCCCCCGCCACTACTCACCCTAAAAACAACAACCCCATGTCAGAAAAAACCAAAACCCTTACCAAAGCCCTTACCTCGGCCATCGCCGAGTATCTCGACCAAGAAGAAGCCTACGGCGACGACGCCATGCTCGTCATCGACCCGGACACCCTCACTGTAGACCTCATCGAAGAAGAGCCGGCCGACGCCGAAGCCTCCCCTCTCTACTACGTGCGCGTAATGGACCTCGTCCGTATGGACACAGAAAAGCCCGGCCGTTGGCTCGCTGATAGCGAAACCGTAGCCGAGCTTTCCCGTGATATCCTGGAATAAAAACGAGAGCCCAATAAAGCCCCCGGCGGAAGCATATATCAGCCCGAAGCCGTTTTGCTGATTCCTTTACCAGCGCGAAGCTGTTTCGCTGTTGCTTTTATCAGCCTAAAGCAGCCTCTTACCAGCGCGAAGCTGCTTTGCTGATTCCTGTACCAGCGCGAAGCTGGTTTCCGCCGGGAGCTCTGCTCCCAAAGTCATCAGTTCTTCACAGAAGCTGCCTCCTTCGGCCCGCGCCAGAGCTGCGGGTAGACTATCCAGCGCTGCACCACGTAAGCCAGCACAAGATAGACACCGGTCAGAACCCAGAGGCTGATATACTCAGGCCGCACCTGTGCCAGAGATGACCCATTAGCATTCATCTTTATGAAGCCTTCCACTCCCCATGTCGCCGGCACGCAGTCGCTCATAAAGCGCCACATCCCGTGCATGGCATAGCGTGGCCAAGTCAGACCCGACAGGAATAAGAACGCTACCGAAGTGATAACCCACAGCACAAACACCGACTCGCGCTCCGAGCATACACTCTGCAGACAGAAGCCCACGCAGATACTTGCCAAAATCATCGGAGTCAGGAAAGCCAATATCTCCCAGAAGTCTCCCGCCATCGGGAAAGAGAATATCAGCGGCACGTAGTGCACAAGGAATATAGCCGGCAGCATGATGATAGTGAAGTAGCACAGCATCTGTCCCAACATACTGCCAAGCACTGACTCACCCTGATTGACACCGACATAACCGATAAGACGCGGATTAGCGCGTTTAGCGCCTCCGGCCATACCTACCGCAAGAATAATGCACTGCTGAAGTATCAGTATCACCACACCGGGCATAATGAACGAGTCAAAACCGCTCGATGTATTACCCATCGCGATATTATTTACGCTCATCAGGTCGCCACTTGAGATAGTTGCCGCCAACGGAGCCACTTCATTGATTTTCTGAAGCTGAAGCTCGGCACTCATCTCCTGCATTACATTAGTCGAAGCTACCAAAAAGCCACGATAGCGCAGCAGCAGACTCATATCGCTATACAGAACGGCATTTGCCTGTTCGCCGATACCGGTCTTGCGGCCGAAGCCTTCCGGAATCTCAAGAATACCGAAACACTCGTGACTGTGCATGGCACGTTTAGCTTCATTCATATCAGCGGCATAACCTCTGACATAAATCTCCTGACAGGCATCAAGCTTACGTACCAACTCGCGGCTTATCTGCGAACGGTCATGATCAACCACAACCATCTTGACCTCACGCACAAGCTCCGGATTATATATAAGTGAATATATAATAGGGTAGGCCATCGGCAGAAAAGCGAAAAACAGTATTATGCCCTGGTCGTGCAACACAAGTTTGAATTCCCTGCAATATACAAGGAAAAACGAGGCTATGGAGTTTTTAAATTTATTCCACATAACATTGACGCCTCAGGGCGTATAAACGGGTTTGACAAATGCCTTCTTGATGCGCCAAAGCACCGTGAAGGGTATGATAAGATACACGAGATAAGCTACAAACCAGATACGTGAGTAATAGACCGGTATGCCGTTGAGTGCTTGGTCTATGTATATAAGGAAGTTGTAGCGTATCGGCATAAGCCAGCTGAATATCGAGACTGCACCATACATGCTCTCAATAGGGAAGGAGAAGGCTGCTATCGAGAACGAAAGTATGCCTAACAGTGCGCACATCGATAGCGACAGTCGTAGATTGGGCAGAACACCGAAGAAGAACACAGCCAACGCCTGAGCAGCGAATACGAACATCACCTGCGAAAGACCGAACCACCACCATGAACCGTTCATGGGATAAGAATTCCAGCCGTAGAGCCATGAGGTCATAAAGGCTGACATCACGAGCCATATCACTGTCTGAGGCAGTAGCTTGCCGAAAAGAGCTTTTACAATCGAACCTCCCGACATCTGCATCAGCTGTATCGAAGTATGATACTTGATTTCCTGTCCGAGACTAAAACAGGTCATAAGCATTATCATAAGCTGCAGACAGCAGGGTATGAACGAATTGCAGAGATATATGGCATAATTCAGTCCCGGGTTGCCTAAACCGCGTACGGTGATGTTGACCGGTTGTAGCAGACTTGCGGGTAAAGCCACGGCTGACTCGGCGCCTACAGCATCGAGTACAGACATCGCCACTCCGGCCTTAGTAAACAGCGCTGTAGTCTTAAAGGTCTTGAAAAGCAGCGAGGCCGGCACGAAGTAGGTCATGTTGGTGTAGAAGGTGATGGCTGGGCCGTTGCCTGAAAGCAGGTTAGCCTGGAAATCCTCCGGAATCATAAAGAAACCGTATATCTTACCTTCCTGCAACAGATGACGCGCTTCGGTGAAGCTCTCGCAGCTCTCGGCATATTCCACCATCTGCATACCGGCGAGATTCTGCGATATTTCGCGCGACAGAGCCGTGCCGTCGCGGTCTACTATGGCAGCCGGTACTTTGATAGGCAGACCGTTCTCCATGAGTCCGGCCAACAGAAAGAAGCAGAACAGAGGCAGCACGAAGAATCCGGCCCAATAGATGGGGCGGCGTACTATCTGAAGCACGCTTCGCTGAATTATGGCTTTGAGTCCGGAATTTTTCATAACAGCCTTATTTTTCCACACCTTCGTATATTACAGACATACCGGGACGGAAACCGTCTATACGCTGTTCGGGACGTGCCTTAATCTGGAACGTGCGTGCGTCGTAGTCGCCGGTAGACTTCGTAGCCTGCCAGTTAGCATACGTGCCGAGGTCACGTATATAGTAGACGGTCATCGTGGTGTGTACGTCAAGTGCGGGGATATGGACCTTTATCTTTGAACCGTTGCGCAGGTCTTTGAGCATATTCTCACGCATGTTGAACACTGCCCAGTGGTCGTCTTTCTGGAGCGACATAATGGGAGCACCGGTAGCTACAAGTTCTGACACCTGTGGATAGACTACGGTTATCTCGCCGTCGCAAGGAGCGATAAGATACTGGTCCTCCATGATAGCACCCACTTCCTTGACACCGGCTTTCGATACATTAACCATAGCTTCGGCAGCTTCCTTGTCTTCCTTCTGGGCACCGGCTACGGCAAGTTCATACTGACTCTGGGCAGCGGCCTTTCCGGCTACTGCTGCATCGTAGGCAGCTTTGGCCTCGTCGCGCTTCTGCTCGCTCACTACCCCTTTTTCATAGAGGTTCTGCATACGGCGGTAGGTCTTTTCGCTGATACCGACGGCTGCCTGTGCCTGATCTACGAGGTCTTTAGCAGCCGATATAATCTGTTTGCGTGTTCCGGCATCTACCTTGCGGTTGGTGGCGCGGGTCACGTCCTCCATAGCCTGTGCCTGTTCCATACGGGCATCAAGCAGCGACGAATGTATGCGTACCAATGTGTCGCCGGCTTTGACCTTCTGACCCTCTTCAACGTAGAAATCAGCTATACGTCCCGGCATCTTGCCCGATATACGTATCTCGGTGGCATCACCCTGACCTTGTATGGTATCGGGGCCCTGCTTTATACACAGGAAGCCGATTATCGCCATACCGATGAGTATAAGCAGAATGATTACGATAGTGAGTATAAGACCCCGGTCTTTGGCTGTGACCTGTGCCGGTGTGTTGAAAGGTGAATTGCTGTCTACGGTCTGTACCGGAACGGCATTGTTATTAGAAGCGTTATCCATGGGGTGTGATTTTTAGTAGGGATGTGTTGTGTTTGACCGATAATCTCTTTTTATATCAATAATACTTCATCGCTCCTGTTACCTTGCTCAGATATACTTCGCACAGGCGTATGGCGATTTCGGCGTCTATTTTCTCTGAATTGGCCTGTAACCAGGCTGTCTGGGCTGCTGTCACATCGTCGGTAGTAAGTACTCCCTCGCGGAAGGCTAACTGTGCCTGACGCAGATTCTCGTCAGCTTTGGTAAGGTTCTTACGGGTCATGTCGTAGGTTTTGAAAGCCTCCTGGAAGCTGTACTGTGCCTGACGTACCTGCAGGTCTACCTTCTCTTCCATATCTTCGAGCAGCAGACGCTGTGCATTTGTAGTGGCCTGAGTGGCACGGTAATGATTGTAACGTCCGCCCCAGTGCCATATAGGTATAGTGACGGTAGCGCCGATACTGAAACCGCCGCCAAACCGCTTCTCGAATCCGTCTATCACATTCGGGTTACTGAAACTCCAAGCGCCTACCAAAGCAACTTTCGGCAACATCGTACCCAAAGCGAGTTTTTCGCGTCCTTTAAGCATATTGATGCCATGACGCAGCACCTCAAGGTCCTGACGGTTGGCATATACATCGTTCATGTTGATATTGTAATCGGGTGCCTGTGTCGCGCTGCTACGCAAGCCTTCATCCGAAAGTTCCATATATGTATCAGCCGGCAGACCGCACAGCTGAGCTAACGCCATACGCGACAGCGTCAGACCGTTGTCAACCTTCGTAAGCATAATCTGTGCCTCGTTGAGCTTAACTTCGACAGTAAGCAGGTCGCTACGTGTAGCCATACCTTCCTCAAGCAGAGCATTGACATTGTAGCGCAGCGAATCAACCAAATTAACGAAACTCTGAGCTAACTTCTTCTTCTCTTTGAGTGATACCACCTGCCAGTAAGCCTCATCGACAGCATACACTATATCCTGTGCCGCACTGTTACGGGCTGCTATCGCTGCCTGTTCAGCATACTTGGTGATGTCATTAAGAGCACGTATCATACCGCCCATAAATATAGGCTGTGTCAGCGTAAAAGCACCTGCAAAGACATTGCGCGTATCATAAGTCATAGCCTCCTTAGGTATCACAGCCACTTCGGAAGGAATATAACTACCCGTCTGCGGATCCTTAATAGGAATACCGTCCGGACCCGTCACCAGATTGTAATTATACTTCATCGTCTTGGGGTCGAACGACATAGTCGGCAACTTGGCATCCTCGCCAAGCAACGCAATCTCATGCTGATTATGCATGTAAGTACCGTTAAAGTCAATACCCGGCAGATAAGCCGAGAAAGCCGCCTTACGCTCCAAAGCCGCCCCGCGTACACCCTCATCGGCAACACGCAGCGTCTTATTATTGCGCAACGCCATACTGCGGCAAGAGTCAAGACTCACCGTCTGCGCTGAGGCTGAACCGGCCAAAGCAAAGGCCAGCGAAAGCAATAGACATTTTTTCATTATGGTGTGGAATTAGGGATTTCGTCGATATAGTCACTTTCTATACTTCTCTCCATCCAGATGTGGTTCTTTAACAAATACAATCCACCCCCCTCATTAGTTTACCCCTCCCCCGCTTTTAACACACCGCCTTACAAAATTATAAACAAATTTCATTTACTATTTTGCAAAACCTGGTATATTATAATGTAGACCTATGACTGGTCATACATTATACGTAAGTTAAAACTGTAACAATGAAAGGCTAAAAGTAAAAACATAGTCATTGCTAAAGATAGTTTGGCAAATTCTTCGTAACTTTGCAATTGCAGTATACACTCTTTTAAGTATATATGCAGACATATTGAAGATGAGCGTCAAACATTCCGTTATCTGATACTGAAAATCTGGACAATTTTCTTATCTACGCAGATGACAAGCGATGACGCTCACGCTGAAGTGTATATCTCAGCCTAAATAGCTGTCTTATATACCGCAAGCGTGAGCTTTTTACTTGTTACCCGTAGATGGCAGTCCAGAGCCTCAGTATGGTAACATAGTAATTAAGTTCACGCTTTTTTATTCCCCCGATTAATAACCTTATTTATGCATAATAACAAAATTAACAACGCTAAGCTGTATCTTCTGCTACCTTATTTCCCAAATTCCAATATCATTAAGATGTGTAAACGAATTATTGATTTTTGTGAAGGATAATGTAAAAAAATAGTTGAAATTTTGTAGTTATTTTAAATTTATTCTCTATCTTTGCCCGAAACAAAGACTTGTAAATTGGTGAATGAACGAAGTTCAACATCTATTAGACCTGTCATCTTATATAGTATGCCACTATCAAGAGCTTTTTAATATTTTTAACATGAAACGAGTAGATGTAAAGATTAAAGGACTTTTAATCTCGCTTAATGGCCTTTCCATTAAATTGCGAGTTATTTCAAGTGTCCTGATGTTTCTTACCACATATTTATGTATTAATGCTGAAAGTCTTACTACTCACTATATTGTTGCTTTTGACCGTTCAGTAGAACTTTACCAATCAGACTACATAAACCCAAGAATTTTACATATTCTGAATCGTCTTCTTAAAGATAATAATTATAATAGTGAGCAGGATTATGTCTCAATGATAGGTTATTCAATTGAGATGAGTAACCCTTCAATTGAGCGTTTTACTCGTCCCTATCGTAATGTCAACGGGGAGGAAATGATATGGAAAAAGATTAATGACACAAACTTGTCGTCTTTGTTTCCGACTTGGCCTAAGGGTCAACCTATTCTTGATCCAAATGCTCTTCCGTCAGCTTCACTTCAGTCTCTTTCCAAGCCTTATGCCGTAATGGAAACAAGTATTAACAAGGATTCTGTTATGAACGCAGACCGGACAATTTTACTTGTAGTTTCTGACGATGTAGTCAACGGCACGGATGATAATTATGCTCAGGAATGGAATCGTGTAGCGACTACTTCAACAAATTATCATAGATTTAATGAGCTTAGGAAGAATGTCTTTTCTACTATGGAAAAATTTAATGAAGAGTTTAAATTTATTCATATAGGATTAAAGTACGGTAATTCCACACGTGATAATATTTCAATTTCAGAAGATGGTATATATAAAATAACTCCTTATGAAGTTGTATCGGCTGAGCGTCCTTCTATTCATTCAGTAACTGATTTTCCGGTTCCGTTGCCTCTTCAGAGGGTACGTGGTGGTTTCCGACTAAATATTGAAACCGGTTCGCTGAATACGAAATATCTAATACGTGATATTTCTATCAGTAATGCAGACGGGAAACAGTTAGGCGTTTCAAACGATGGTGTTTTTGATATTGAGCTTAAGTCAGAAGATGTTACTCCCGGAGACACACTTAATATAGCGATGTCGCTATTCTTAAAAGATGGGCTTTATAACGCAAGCATCATTTCAGCTGATAATCCAAGATATAGCGACGGTATGCGTATCCGGCAGGTAATTCGTCTTCAGGAAGAAACCAAAGTACTTGGTCTGGTACCACTTAGTGACAGTTTTTGGTGGTGGTACCCAGATGATATTTTTACTGCTGTGATGATATGGGATCTTATTATTCTTATATGCTTAATAGGGTTTGTAGCTTTTATTCTCTACCGGTGGTTTATCAAAATAATTACTTATATTCCTGAAAATAAAAATCTCAAGATAACAAAAATCTGATCCATGCAAGTCAATATAAATCTTAACAATCGTCCACAGGCCGACAAGATTAATGTCGATCTGCAGTGGAACCTTGAAGTACTTGAACAGAAAAAAGGTCCATTATCTAAATTATTTAATAAATATACACGTATAAAGCGTACTGTACGTCTGGATATTGTTGATATTAAGGTACCAGAGGAAGTAGTTTGCAATCGTGATAATCTGTTTTCTATACTTTATAAAGAACAAATATTTGAACAGCAAGACTTTCCGGTCTCTATGGTTATTGAAAGTATGGAAACACCTTTCCAGCTTCTTTTCCATCAGAGCGAGATTAAAGACTGTAAACGTCAGCAAAACAAGAATCCTCGTTCCTACCGTATCTCATTTACAGTTCGTCTTCTTGAAGAAAATAGAGATACAGTCATAACTTCTGAAAAAGGTGAGGTGGATATTGTTTTTGAACCACTTAATCTTCAACCTAATTTTATCATAGATCTTGAAAATGAGGATATACAGTATTCTTCCCGACTTAAGCGTACTAAAGTCGGTACATTTGTTGCATGGCTTGATGAAGCCTTTCTCTTTACACCGGATCAACATGTAAAAATTAACCTTAGTCTTTTTGAAAAAGACAGGGAATTAAGAAATTTAATTTCTTTTGAGAACGGAGAGCAGAGTGAAACCATAACTCTTGTTGGTGGAAGAAATAATTTACATCGTCTTCCGATATATGTAGATTTTACTGAGATTCCCAATCCTGTCCTTGATTCTGAAGATTTTACTATCAAAGCTACTATAGAATTATCTCCAGCTTATAGTCCTGAAGTCAAAGAGACTATCCTTAAGCAAGAGGTATTTCATCTTCTTAAAGATCAGCAAGGAACCGAACTCAAAACTTATGTTGGTTTCGGAGAAGATGTTCCATCTGTCTATGACCGTACTCATTCAGCACCGGAGGTCAGAATGCACTTCGTTCCACGTAGCCCTCTGACAGGTCAAGCAACTATTATATTACGTAACATAGCTACAGACAATACCAATCCAAGAGCAGGTCTTCATATCAATAACCTAATGCTGAATGAGCAGGTTATTGACGATATAAAAATTGTAGGCGAAGACAATCATCTGCTTGACAGTTTTATCACTATCGATGGTGCCGGGCTTGACAGAATGAATAGTTCTGCAGGTCTGTTTATACCTAATGGAGAAGATGCCGAAACAAGACTTACAATGACTTTCGACCCTTCCAGAATTGTAGATATACTTAATACTACAAGTTATGATTTTAGTATTAAGGCTGAGCTTTCCTTTGACTATTGGGAGGATCGTAATGGAACAGGTATTCTTGATGAAGAGAATAAAAGAACTATGAGAATTCCTATCAAATGGAATCTTCACCTCGACCCTAACAAGGAATGGCTCTGTGTTGATTACGGTTCCTCAGCCATTGTGTGTCTATACGATAAAGAAATCATTGACCTTCATGACGCCAAAAACCGAATCTTCCGTCTTACGAAGTTTAGTGATGATACTTTCGAAAAGGGTACTAAGTTCCTTTCATCTGATATAGTTTTCCATACAGTTTCCGATTCTAAGGATTCAACTCTCAGTCAGCAGTTAAATTCGGAAAAGGCTATTGAAGAATTTAAGAAACTTAATCTGTCAGTATGTCTGTCACCAACCTCAAGTCTTGTTGCTTATGATGTAAATACGCAGTTACCATGTCTGAAAATACTTGTCGGTAACAAATATCTTCCGGATAGCAGACACTTTACTGATTTTAAATATACTCGTCGTGATAGTAACGGGCATGTTGGTAGTATACTTGCAAAAGATGCGAAAACTCGTGATGAAGATACATGTTTGTTAAAAATCAATACAATCTTTAGTGAAGCATATTCAGAACTTTTCAAGTTTTTCATTCTTCCCAAGAGTAAGGATCGTAATATTAATAAACTTATTCTTACCTATCCCAATACTTATACACCTGCTCATCTTAAGGCATTGGAAAAGATTGTGATGAATACTTTCCCAAAGATTAGACCGGGATATCTGAGATTTGTAAGTGAATCTGATGCAGTCGCTTCCTATTATCTCCAGAATCTTGAAAGACTTAATCCTGCTTCCAGTGTTCGTGCTACGGAAACTGTGTTAGTATTTGATATGGGTGCCGGAACTCTTGACCTGACATTATTCAGAAAAAAAATAAATGGTGAAGGTCGTATTGAGGTTGATATCCTTGGCAAAATAGGTACAGGTAGGGCAGGTAATTATTTAGACTATCTGATAGCTGAGATACTAAAAGATAAATATCCGACTTTAATTAAGGATAAACATACTGTTTCTACCAGGTCGGTACTCCAGATGTCCACTCAGTATGAACGATTGGGACTCAAACAGCTTATTAAAGATGAAATAAAGCCTAATCTGCTTGCTAATACGGATATTAATATCACTCTCCCCCTTAATACTGATCCGGTACCAACCACTATGAAAATTGCTGCTGATGAGATTCTGGAGGACTCACGTTTTAAAGAATTTCTTAATAATATCTCTTTTAATCTTATCAAACGCCTACTTGCGTATGTTAATGAGCCGAACCTTAAGATAGATACCTTACTTCTCTCGGGTAGAAGCTGTCGTATGAAGGCTATTCGGAATGCACTTCTTACTTCTTTTCAGCGAATGGGATTTAACATTACCCCTCTGATGTTTAGTGGAGGTACAGACCGTACTTATGCAGATCGTGAGAAGACTGTTGTAGTTGATGGTGCTGTAATCAGAGCGACTGTATTCAGTGCCAAGGATTCTCCGGTAATAATGCGCTCTCGTCGTCTCTATGCATCTTATGGATTAGTTTATGAAAAACTTGGCGGCAAGTATACTTATGTGGAACTTCTCAATGGTTCTGATACTCCTTTTGTAACAGACTACACCAATCTTACAGATTTTGTCGGTGAATCAAAGATAGCTAAAGGAACAGGGGCAGCTCAGACTATAAAACTGGTACAGACCTACCTTTCTCCTGAGAATACTGAAAAGGCGTATAACGATGGAGATATGGAGTTTATCTCTGATATGGAAGAATTCGAGATGTCTAATTTCGAACATGCTGACAGCCTTAATGTAAAACTCAAACTGGATTATAGAAATAATATCCAGCTTTATGTGAACGGTATGGTTACTAAAGGCCGTGCGCCTCGTGGTGTCGATCTTGAGAGCGAAATCACAAAGAAAAGTATCTGGCCTGTTACTATCTAAAATTGAAAAACTAATAATATGAAATATCTAAGTCAAAAGATTAAATATCTTTTTCTCTGTACTATATCAGTGCTGAGCTTACTCGGTGTGTCATTTCAGGTAATGGCTGACCAGCTTTATCTTAATGTAGAAACCGGAAAGGTAAGTCTCCTTAGGAACAATAAGCAGACATATTGGTCTTTGTCAAAAGAAAAAAATTCTTTTAAAACTTTAAAAGATTCTACTAAGGTAACAATTAGCAATATTAGACGATCTGATGAATTGGAAGAAAAAGACAGAATCGTTATTATTGATGATTTTACCAATAAAGAAGTCTTTGCAGATTCAATGCAAAGTTATTTGTCAGAAAGTAACTTAAAAGGCAGGAATGTTAAGCTTCCTACTAACACAAATTATACTATAAAGCATGGAAGCAATGTATGGAACATGGCATTTATTGACCCAATCATCATCAAACAAAAGCAAGAAATTCAGAATCTCGAAAAAGAAATTAAAAAATTAAAAAAAGAAGAAGTATCTAATTCCAACCCTATAACAGAAAATCCTTCTTCAAATTCTCAATGGGAAATCCTATGTATGGTTGGTATAGGTATCTTACTGCTATTTGCTATAATAGATACTTTTCTTTGGTTCAAAGGAAAGAAAAGAGTTCATGGTAAAACTATAAAAAAGGAATCTGAATCATCAGAGGATAAAGGACCTGACAACACTCCAAAACAAATAGAAGAAAGCACTCCAACAGGAGATATTTCTACCAGTCAGAATGAGAGTCATTCTTCGCAAAAAGAAAATAAACCTCAGGAAGACGAAATCGAACAACCAAGGCGTAATCAAAAAGAGTTATTCCAACTGTTCGGTATGGATGATAGTGTGGTAAATCCAAACAAAACTGAAATTATACCTTCTATTAATGGTTCTCCTTCGGAAAAATATGATACAAGTATAATAGAAGACTTTGCCAAAAAAATTATTCGTAGAATAAAAGGTAAGGATAAAAAAGAACTTAAATCTTTACTTAAAAAAGCCGAAGAAGATACAAGAGGACAGTCTTATGAAGCTACGCTTTATAAATTTATAGATCTATTAGCAGCTCATAATTTCTCTGAAAGGGAAACAATCAGTGGAAGTAGTAATAAAATAAATCCAGCTCAACTGTCATTAGATATAAATAAGACAGTATTAAGAGACTGGCTGCTTAAGCGTCTTAAAAGTTATAACATTTTTGAAGATGTAAGTCAGTCTGCTGATATGAATACCATATTCGGTATGATTGTTGACAATTGGGAAAAGAGTAGTTCTATCCCTGTATATACAGATGAAGAAATAGTTTCAAATGCTGTTAGAGAAGGAAAACTTTCAGAAGAAGATAAGAAACTTCTTA
Organism: uncultured Porphyromonadaceae bacterium; assembly: GCA_947177575.1. Lineage (GTDB taxonomy): Bacteria > Bacteroidota > Bacteroidia > Bacteroidales > Muribaculaceae > Lepagella. Next base: position 53,920 of record CAMWVA010000002.1, read on the forward strand.
CAAGTCAGCTTATCCACCGATTGAACAACATTCTTTCCGATACAGAGAAATTCGATAGGACCCTTAGCTCTGAAGATTTCCTGACAGAAATCGCCAATATTGTTAGAGCTAATAATAATAGGCCTGAACTTCCGACGGACATTGTTGAGGCAAGAGAACAAGGACGTAAAGAAGTACTCACCATATTTAAAGAGGCAATTCCTGATATGAAATGGGATCTCATAACTATAGATAAGAAAACTCTTGAACAAACTTTTGAGCGTGTAATGCTTTTCCGTCTTAATGATAAATTAGGATTAGACACCTCAAATCTCGAAGAGGCTTATGATATACTTCGGCATAGTTGTAAAAATGATAAGATATTTACAGCCCTGCTTGCTGAATATGGTGCAGAAGATAATAAAGAGTTAATTAAGCTAATAGGTACCAAGCAGCTTGAAGATACCCGTAAGACATTTGCCGGACGGGTGGTAAATATTGTATCTGAAGAAAACATATCTTCTCTTAACAAGTTATTTACAGCTTTAATAAATCTTATTAAGGATTTGAAAGATACACATACACTTGTTATTAATGAACTAAGTGATAATATCAGGAAACTTGATCCCGCTTTCACTTTGACAACTAATGATGCATGTGACCTAACGGATATTTACAGCCGCCTTGTAAGTGAGAAACTGAAAAAAGCAGAGAATAATATTTCTGAACTTAATGATAAAGTTGAAAATCTTAAACAAAAGCTTTCTTATGCAGACGACAAGATTTCCAACTTAAAAACTAAAGTTAATACACTTGAGAAAGATAAGAAAGAATTGATGTCAGAATCTTCCTATCTGCTTAACAGCCTGCATGAAGGTGCTCGGAAGATTGCAACTTCATGGCGCCCTGTTCTTATGGCTACTTCACTTGATTATGATGCTGAATGTAAGGAAATCAATGATGACCTTGAAGAAGCCCTCAGAGAAGTATGTGAACGTATGGCTGCATTTACTGTACCGATTGAAACAACTGTACCGATTGAAACACGCAAACAGATTCAGCAGTTATTATGCGATGAGTTTGTTAAGCATGGAAGTATTCTGAACAAACTTTGTTGTTACTATGCTTATAGTCGTCTGCCATTTATGACTGATAAGGCACTTCCGAATGGTATTATCTTCCATCGACAGGCTATTTCCAATCTTTTCAATATGATTGACGAACTTTATGCATACTTTGGTATCCGGCTTGATATACCTTTGCTTTTCGTAGCAAGTATAGAAGAAGGCAATTTTGAAAATGTTACCGGCCGTGCCTATGGAGATCTTGACAATCTTCATCCCAATTCACGAAATCATAAAGATAATATTGACTCCAATTCAAAACCGACTGAATTGGTAGTCGATGTCGTTGAGATAGGTTATACTGTTGATGGTGTCGAAAGGCGTAAATCTAAAGTAATAACATACTAAAATTACAATCATGAAAAAGTGGATTATAGGATTGGTATTATTAGTAATTGTAGGATATATTATTAAAATAATAATAGATCCACCTGTCGAAGTTTGGACTGATAATAAGGTCTATGCAGGTTATCAATCTACTACTGTCAATGAGACGGCAACAGCACCAGCTGCCGCTGAGGTGTATATAGATGCCTCAGGCAGTATGAAGCCGTATTTTATGGCAGATGACAATGTAATGACTCACCTGTTGGGAACTCTTCAGACTCTTACGCCCAATACCTCAGTCTATTTTCTTGATAATCCTAAGACTTATAAGGGTGAGCCCGGAGAAATTTTGAAAAAAGAGGATCAGCCGAATCTGTCAGCAACTACTTTTCATAGTTTCTTCTCGAAAGCTGCAGCACAGATTGATACTACTGACGTGATAGTGTACTTAATCACTGATGGTATTATGAGTATAGGTAATCGTGGAGATACAAGAAGTGCTTTGACATATCTCAAAGGTAAGATAACAGAGGCTCTGCAGAATCATTCAGATCTTGCAGGCGCTATACTGAGGTATTCCGGTGGCTATAAGGGTACTTACTGGAATATGAAGAATAAGCCCATAACCTTATCTAAGCAGATACAACGTCCTTTCTACGTTATAGCCCTCGGACGTAAAGCAGCCATACGCTGGCTTGAAGACATCAATGATAAGAAACTAGCTGAGTTAAAAAATCCGACTTCGATTTATTTCGGTGTACATGATTTTAAAGCTCACAATGATGCTAAAATGTCTGCCGATACACTTTTACCGCTTCAGAATCCCGGTGATGAAGTGACATTGGTACTTAATCTACCGCAATGCCTGAACAATCTTGATGTAAATAAAGTGGAAGTAGTACATAACGGCGCTGCTCTCACGGACATACGTCCTGACGGAACCACACAAAAAGTTAAGGCTGAGAAAGAAGCTAATGGTACACTTAGAGTTTTTGCTCATAATGCTCCCTTCGTTCCGAATGTCAATGGAGAGTATGTAGTAACTATCTACTCATTGAATACTATACCTGACAGCTGGGTTTCTACATGGAGTAACGACAACGATGAGGAAGGTCCTGATGAAATCACTACTTTTGGTCTCTCCTACCTCGTCGAAGGCATTAAAAACGGTCTTGAGCCGCAGGATACGCTGTTTCGTGCCGACATGGTTTTCCTTCCTAAATAAAAACACCTCTAACATATATATCATGGATTTTATTTATTTCACAGTCACCGGTTCAAAATCATGGACCCCTGACTATCATGCGAATTTTTTCATTACCGAAGGCGGTTTTGCCTGGGGTATAGCAGGAGCAGTTATCATAGCCGTTATTTGTGCTTGTATCTTTTACTTCGGCTTCTGCAATAACAAGGATTCTGTCAAGGGAGCCTCTGTTACTGTCTGGGGTATAGTGCTTGTGGTAAGCGGTCTGCTTGGATATTTCTATGCCGATATGATATTGATCGGTGAGTCTAACGCCCGAGACAACAACGGTCTGTTTCGTACGCACTCATTCTATAAAGCCAATGAGGATTATTATATAGCCAAGACCAAAACAGGGGTATCACCTGCTATGGCTGGAGGGCTCGCTGCAAAAAAAGAAAAGATTAAGACAAATCTGGACAAAGGTAAAGATGTACGTTTCGATTTTGATCTTACTACTGGGCTGTTTACAGTGCTGATTTATTTTATTGTCAGCATTATCATAAAACGTTTCAGCCGAAACGGCAGGGCAATTCCTTTCCAGAATCCATAATACCTCTGAAAGATGAAGAAAAAGTTATTTATATTTGCCATAGGAGGCACTGGTGAGCGTGTACTGCGTTCGCTAACAATGCTGTTTGCTGCGGGAGTAGAGTCTCTGAGCAATTATGATGTTTATCCTATAATTATAGACTATGATCTGAAGAATGCTGATAAGCAGCGTACAGTGGAGCTACTCCGCAATTACAAAAAAATACACAATGCCGCTTTTATGGCTCACGGAGAATTAGGCTCACAGGATAGACAATTTTTTGCTGCTGATTTACACAGTGTAGACGGCCTGGAGGATTATATTTTTCCATTCAAACCTGCGCAGGATAATATCAAATTCAGAGATTATATAGGTTATGGTAAATTTGCAGGTGATACTCTTCTTACCGAAGATTTGCTACGAAGTCTGTATGACGACTCACAACGTCCCGACACAGAACTTAATCTTGATATGACAGTGGGCTTTAAGGGAAATCCCAATATAGGAAGTGTTGTATTCAATTCAATAGCTTCGACAGATGAATTCCGAAACTTCCTAAATCATTTTCAGCCCGAGCAAGAGGATAAGGTCGTTATTATAGGATCGCTGTTCGGTGGTACGGGTGCGGCAGGTATCCCGGAGATTACCAAAGCTATAAATGCTAAAAAAGAAGCTGCTGATATAGCTACGGTCCTGGTATTGCCTTATTTTTCACCTATGGAGCAAAAAGATGGTGCCATACGCGCTGACCGCTTCAACTCAAAGACAAAGGCGGCGCTGAGTTATTACAAAAATTCAGGTATTCTGAATCAGATAAATAGAGTTTACTACATAGGTGATCCACATCGTACTATTATTGCTTATAGTGAAGGCGGCGATACCCAAAAAAACAACGCCAATGTAGTCGAACTTATAGCGGCCATGATGATTGAGCACTTTGCAGCTAATCGCGGAGAAGTGGGACAAAAAGAGTATAAGTTTTCTATAGATGCTTCGATAACGGAAGACAATACACAGAAATCAGCCCAGCGTCTGTTTACTTATGATTTTGATCCTATATCTATTAATAAGGTCCTACTGCCTCTTATAAGGCTTGCCATAGCTCTTAAGTTCTTTCATGAAAGTATATGGGGGAAAAAGACTTCCGGTCAGGACTTTCATAAGTACCTTAAACTTAACGATGCTATTGAGGTAAACGAAGCAAACGGTAATAAGAGTCGTCTAACTGTATTGTGTGCTACATTGGAAAAATTCTATAAACAATATCAGGGATGGCTTAAAGAACTGGATTTTGAAGGTGACGGAACCACTATTCCCGGCAATTCTCATCGTTTTGCTCTGACTGATATGAATAAACCTTATGCCGATCTTATTCTGCGTCCTGCTGCCACCGATAAAGAAGCTCAGGAACCCGGCTTTTGGCAAAGGCTTTCAAATCTGATAGGAAATTCCAATACTAAACCTGTCCTTACAGATGATAATCTGATGAGTTGGATGAACGGTGAGTTTAGAGATAATGGCAATGGGAATGGTCATTATGACACTAAAAGAAATGCTGTACGCGAGGGTCATGAGCCGGAATACGTATTTGCCGATATCCTTTACAAGGCATCTGACAAAGGGTTACATAACCTGATATCTTCAACCAATTAAAATTAACAATATGCCTGATAATATAAATGGGACTGATACCCAGGTAGCTGAGGCCATTAAGAGAAATTACTTTACCAATGAGAATCCTAACGCCGTTTATAATACAACCGGTATGCATGGTGTGGTAGGCGGTAGTGTGGATATATCGCAGATTGAAGACGGTGTAACCGAACGTGGCGTCGGATTAGGGAAACTTGGTTCATCAATGCCAACTCCCATGGCGCGACTGTTTCTCTTTGCCACAGCCTTCGAGCAAGTCAATAGTTTGCAGAGTAAAAACTCTCATCAAGGCCATATAGGCATACCTGACAATGAAGTGCGTCTTGTACCCACTCCCTATCATGACCTTGTCAGCGAAATGTTGGATATGCTGGAATTTACTTTTAAATATGGTGACCATCCTGATTTTCATGTGGAGCGTTGGGATATAGGCTTTGAGAAACAGAATCTTGACAGATCAGAAGTTGATGCACATAAAGATTTAGGAGTCGCACTTGAATCAGCCTTCAGTTTCGGTGCGCTTCAGAATCGTTTGCCGATATTTCTTTTCAAATGGAAAAATCATGTCATCGGAGGCACTTCACCTGTATCACTCGTCTATACCTCGGCCAATCTAAGGTCTGTTCTGAATAAAAACAGATTTAGTTTTAACGGTGATGCCGGCAATCCTCTTTTTACTGATCAGGCTACACCTCTTCATAAGCGTGACAAGGCTTTTCAATCATATATATATAAACTCTATCTGAACTACCTGATAAATTCTCCTGTCTATCTTACAGGAGTAGCGCGTTATATACAGGACAGCGGTACCACTTATTCGCCTGGTATCTATAATGCTGCACGCCGTGCCCCGAATTTCGATGGTCTTCCTGAACTGAAGTCAAAAGAGAGTGGAGAGAGGGTAACGCTCGGTTCGATAACATTTCGTCATTCCGATCATTCGGTAAAGATCGATAGGTCAACTACTGACTATCTTCTCGCACCTACTGCCACTCACTATGAAAAAGGAGAAGTAGGTAAAAAAATCCCTATGATACTCACTAAGTATGGTATTAACGGATTGAAATATGTAGGCGATAAGAATTGGTTGCCCGGTACCCATTCTATTCCTGGAGTACTGACTCCGAATATTTATGACCGTACGCTGCCCGGTTTCGAAAAAGTAAAGTATCCATATTTAACGGTTTCCGACTTTTTTGAGGATAAAATTATCGAGGTTAGCTATGACATAAATCGTGAGCGTTTCTATACTGGATGTGATGATAATATCAATTTTCTGTTACCACTTAAAAAGATTTTCTTTGAATATTTCAAGTTATCGGATCTTATTACCGAAAACGGACGCTTTACAGATATGCTTAAAGCGGAGTATGATGAAGAACATGAGAAGCTGATTCTAGAACTTACCCTACCTCTTGTACACGGACGAAAAATCACTCTCACTAAGACTTATGATACCTCTGACCAGAGCAAGGATAAGGTAGATTGCTATGACTCGTCACATACCTTCGATTTCGCGGTATTTCCTTTTTATCGTCTTGAACCGGACCGTGATCAGAATGTGTACAATATAATGTTAGGCAGCTCTTTTAACGGAGTGAGTCTGAAATTTTTTGAACTTCCCGTAATATCTAATCAGGGTGTTGAGGAAGTAACAGCAGTTGTAAAACGCAGATCCGAAAAAAGCCGTGATAAAGCTTTACTCTCTACTGACCATATACATGTAGACGGGCCATTTAGTTTTATAGAGCTTACAATACAGGCTGAAAATGTCAGTGCTCTTGTCATTCCTATGTTTGATATTGTAAATTCCAATCCGACTATTGTAACTAATAAGTACATTTTCGGGGTGGATTTCGGTACTACTAATACTCATGTAGCCTATTTTGTCGGACCTGTGGGAGTACCTATTGCCACAGCTGATCCTTTTAGTTATAAAGAGGAGGACAGTCAGATGGTGATGTTCAACAGTAAGTCCGGAGCAGGAGAGTTTGTCACCTTCGTGACAGCAGCCAAGCGTGAGTTCGTACCCTTAACCATAGGCGAGACAATAAAATTCCCTATCAGGACCGCGACATTTCAGGCAGCCGGCAGGCCTAATACTCTGGAAATGTTCTTTAATACCAATATAGGTTTTAATTATAGCGAGGATATATCGCGTGCAAGTGACTATAAGACTAATATCAAGTGGGATCGCTTTGATGGCCTTTCTCATCAGAGGATGCAGACCTTCTTTACTCAGATGCTGTGGATGATGAAAAACAAGAGTGTTCTCAACGGTGCTACGGCTGATTTTACCGTGATAGTGACTTACCCACTGTCTATACGTGACAGTGACAGAGCTATCTTTAAAGATGCTTGGCGACAGGCAGTGACAGAGGTAAAAGGGCATATTGACATCAGGTATCGTACCGAGAGTGTGGCCCCCTATTATTCTCATCTTGCGGAGATGAAGTATGGTGAAGCTTATGCTAATATAGATATAGGAGGTGGTACGACTGACATATTGTATGTTAATCCACAAAGTGGCGAAGCCTGTGTATTCTCAGCTTTCTTTGCTGCAGATGACCTGTGGAATGACGGACTCGACCGTAGTAATATGGGTAGAAAGAAGAACGGTTTTATTACTTACTATAAGGAAACTCGTAGAGACCGGCTTGGAGACCGTATGACTGATGTGCAGAATATGATTGACAGTGCTTCTTCTTCGGCCGATATTATAAATTATCTTTTTGCTAATGATTCGTGGACGAGACTATCAGAAACTATAAAGTTTTCACCACGTATGATTCAGTTGCCTGTAGTTCATTTCTCTGCTCTGATGTTTTATATGGCTTATGCTATTCATCTGGCTGAATTTGAGGTGCCACATTATATATCGTTTACCGGTATGGGGTCCAAATATGTACAGTTAATCAGTACTCATCCTGATTCGGTTGCCAAGATAATCAAGGCTATTTTTCGCTATGTTGGAAATCTTTTTAATGATGATGAACTTAAGAAAGCAGATAATATAAAAGTGTCTTTCGTTGAAAAACCGAAAGAAGTAACTGCTGAAGGAGCTCTGATATCGCTTAACTATGGTAGTGAGGATGATGAAGAGGTAATTAATCCTAATCAGGACACTTTCTATGGTTTTGAAGAAGAAGAGGTGTATAATAACACATCGTTGAGATATGGAAATCTGAATAACGATATACAGAGTAAAGTCATAAAGCTTTTCAAAAGTTTTCTTGATATGTTCGCTAAGGAAGATATTATAGATGCTTTAAGTGAAGTTGGACATGGCGTTGATAATGATATCATCACAAGATTACGTAATTGTGCAGATTCGAGTTATCGTCAGATGCAAAATTCCTCTAAGAAAGGCCAGCGAGATACTGATAAAGTTAAGGAACCGATGTTCTTCTGGCCTCTGAAGAATTCATTATACGAGATAGGTAAAGAGATAGCAGAAGCAAGTATCAATAAATCAGGTGAAAAATGATCAGTATCACCGTTACCCAACAATCAGCAAACAATCGTGCTAAAGCTGTAGTTGCCGATAGTCCTTTAGCTTCTTCGCAGACCGAAACCGATACATTAGCTACTGTATCAAATACCGCAGTGCTAACCGATACAACTTCTGTAACACAGACCACGCTTGCCACTCCACCTGAGAGTAAACAGGATGAAAGTGACAATACAGTTGCTTGGATTGGTGTGGGTGTGGGATTAGTAGTCGGTGTGATAGCGTGGAAGCTGATTTCAGACTTGAAGAAAAAGATTACTTTGCTTGCTAATAAGGTTGATAAGCTGACAGAAGAAAACCAGTTACTCAACGCCCATTTCAACGAGACTAATTATTCCCTGACCTCTCTTAACACTCGTCTGAGTAAAGTAGAAAGTACCACTTCTTACCTTCAAGATTTTTGGTATCAAAATTCAATCTCGTCGAAAGTAAGTGAGTACGGCAACAGTAGTAACGAAAGAGAGCGGATATCATCACCTACGACACTGATCAGATATGCTACTTCACGGATGCCTGATGAATTGGGAGTATTACGCTTCTCGGAACGTTCGATGAGTGAGGAACCTTCGGAACAGAAAATGTTTATTTTGGAGTTGGATCCAGTTTCCGGTACCGGGACTTATAAGATTAATCCCAAGGCTATGAATACCATACTTCAGGATCTTGATGTGTTCAAGAATTTTGTTAAACCGTTTTCTGTTACCGGGAATATTACCGGTGCCACAGTTATTGATAAAGTTATTGGTAGAATTGTCAAGGACGGTCCGTATTGGGTAGTCGAGCAACCTCTTGAAATCACTTTAGTAAAATGAAAAAGGGTGTGTCATAAATGACCTTTGTAAGAACCTGTTTTCAGTATGACAAAATATTGCTTAAAATACCATACTTCAGAGATATAGTTATTTAGGACACACCCTAAAATTTAAAAATAAAAGTTATGACAGACATAGATAATGTACGTATTCCTATAGATAGTGAGGAATTTGCCAATGCATGGCGTATAGTTTCAGAAGCATTGCTACAACATATTCAGAGAGGAGGCGTTTTCCCCTTTCCTCCTGGTCAACCTTCTTCTAAGCAAACTATTGCAGGACAGACTGGTGAACAGACGAAGGAACTTGTAGATATCCTACCTTCAGAACCTCCTAAAAAAAGTGAAAGAAAAATTGTAGGAAATTACTATGCTGTAGACCCTCTTACAAACAGCAATAGAGAATACATTTTTAAACGACGTGGACTCAAAGAAGATCAGGATTCCAATCATCTTTATCACGTAATCTGTTTTGATGATAATACTTTCGAATTTGAACTAATTCCTACTCTTGAGAAGGAAGGAAGAGAGAATTTCAAAAATTCCACAAAGAGAGAGGAATTCATTTTAGTCAATGGTCAGATAACACCTGACTGTCCTATAAAAATTATCCACAAAGGAAAAGGAATATTTGATGGCCGTTTTTATAAAATCACTGAACCTGTAGAAGTAGATTTAACAGGAACAGAATAAGAGGTAGGCTAACATCATACTGAAGAATATGAAAAAAATACTTCTGATAGCCGGTATCATTGTAGTTGTCATTTTTTTCGTAAAGAAGTGTCGTAGTGGCGAAAACGGAATTGATACCAATGATACTTCCATAGCCGGGTACACCGGTACAGTAAGTGAGATCAACGGCAATGTATTGACTTTAGTTTCTGGCCTTAATGCGCGCCTGCTCGGTGTGGAAGCTAACAGAACTGATGTGGAAATGTTTTTACGTTCTCAATATTTAGGAAAAGATGTTATCCTTTATCCTGACTCACACAGCTATAATACTAATATTAATACTCCTACTGATACTGTCGATGTTTATGCCATCGAAAGAGGAACACGTGGTTATTCGGTAAACCATATAGTAGTAAATGAATACCCGGATTCATATCGAGAGTCTGAAACATTTGATTCGACAGGTTGGGTACCCAGGCGTGATGATCCTGTTGAAAAAAAGAATCTGGCTCTTTATATGAAACAGCGTACCTTCCTAATTCAGACTCCTGATGGAATAGGTACGGGATTCTTTATCAACAAGCATGGATTAGCTGTGACTAATTGGCATGTCCTTGCCCCTGGTCAAGAAAAGAATTCAATAGCACTACTTTATGAGGATAATCCTGATGATAGTCAAGTCTATGCAGATAAGAAGCGTAACTTCAAAAATATTCTCTGGAGCGAAGATATAAGAGGCCTTGACCTTACGATAGTCTCCGTAGATCTGGAGCATGGGGAAGAGGTACCTTTTTTCGATATCGCATATAGACGTCCTAATCAAGGAGACAGGATAGCTACCTATGGTAATCCCCGAGGCCTCACCGCTTCCTTCTCCCAGGGTGCAGTGAGTGCTTTCCGTAAGGACCCTCTTAATCCAGGTAGAAATGTAGATTTAGTACAATATGATATGCCCACCAACGGTGGTAATAGCGGTGGACCAGTGTGTGACATATATGGTCGTATAATAGCTATTCATGAGTTAGGTGACAAGAACGCCCAAAACATAAATTATGGCATCGACGCTATGCAGCTGCGTCAGGTGCTTGATACGCGTAATCTTCAGTATGGAGGAAAATAGTCATATACTAAAACTGATAGTAAAAGAGTGCTGCCTTCCTTTGCATTTCGATGAGGAGGAACGGCAGTTCTCTTTTCCATTCAGATATCGTCTGAATGAGATATGGGAACGTCTGAAACCTGAAATACGCCGATTAAACTCTGAATGGTTCCTAAGAGATTTCAATGCTGCGTTAGCAGCTTTTGCATTCCCACTCAATCAGACTGAAATTATTCATATCCATAATATATCTAATAATGAGCTTTGTAACGGCGAAGTTATTGAACTAGATTTCAAGGAAAAAAACATCCCTGAAATATATATAAAAATGGGTAGTGGACAGTATCTGAACCGCGATACAGGCACGGGGTATACGATTTCAGAATTTTTTGAATTTAAGGTAGGAAATATCCTGCTAACATCAGAAGGAAAAAGATTGGGAGAAATTAGAGCTATCCGCCTTCATAGCCCTACTGATATTCATATAGCTCTTGGACGTATATTTCTCACAGGTTATTACCGTCATACTGTCTCATCATCACTTTGGCCTATTTATGAAGAAGCTTCGGCTTCTATGCTTAATAATCCTAAGGACATAAATTGTGAGCGTATAACACAAATTGCTATCAAAAATGGTATAGGAGTTTTACCATTATTAAGTATATTAAAAGCATCATTGTCAGTTAAGCCATGATACGTCAGGAAGAAATAAATGATATTTATCTAAAGCGCCTGCAAAAAGATGAGGATCTTTTTTATATCAAGGTTCTACCTATAGAGACTTCTTTCGATGTTAAACTAATACGCCGGAAGAAATTTTATGGTATATGTTGTGGAAAAGAACAGACTGCCGCTCCAGTATTTGATGAAATTGTATTATTTTCTGAGTCCATAGCAGATGTAAAAATACAGGAACGCCATGCTTTGTTTGATTTAAATACTAAAAGATTAATATCAAAATTTCTTTATGAGAGAATTGAAAAATCAGGAAATTGGCTCATACTTCATCGGCCGAAAAACAGAATAGGAATATATGACCTTTTAAAATCATGTTTACTAGTAGAAGACGGTTCCTATGAAGCCTACAATTTAAAGGATGATACAACGGAATATTTATGGGTACGCCGTGGAAAATATTATGATTATATCAATCGTGAAACCGGTAAATTACACACTCTTCCCGGAGTAATAATGGCTTATGATACTTCGCATGGGCTTTTCGGACTTGGTGAGTATGGTAAGGTAACTTATTTTAATGAATATGGTGTTCCTAAACCTAAGGAGCTGCGACAAATAGTTTTAAAGGCTGGAGGGCATTTGGTTCTAAATAACTTTACCTACAATATACAGCACATAATTGACGTTTATGGCAATATACTTAACATTTAGATTTTTATAATTATATGCTCTCCATGATTATTAGTACTTTGGCCCAATGTCTCGTAGGTTGGCTTCTTATCGAAAAAGTACCAGACTGGATAAGAGTAACAGGATTCATAGCTACTATAATACGTGTGATAGGAGTACTGATTATTATTCGCGCTCTAATTGCATGGTTCTGAACATAAATTATCGTGGCTGATAAAATTCAAATTGAATTTTATCAGCCACGATAATTTATGTTTGAATTAGAGTAAAGCTTCCGCAAATATAAAGGCCATGTTGCATAGCGATTTAGGATGTATTCGTCAATTTCCTCGATAGGTCATTACGGGCTTTGGATGTGTAGAACATCGTAATTACTATTTACTTATGAAGGTAGGTTGGTATATAGAAATAGGAAAGTACGTATAGAAATATACTATGCGCAGGAAGAGTTAACAAAGTTGAATTAGATGTTTTGACAATCACTACATTATGAGGAGGTCTTCTTATAGTTGGAAAGTGCTGCTTCTATTAGCGGCACTTATACCGTTTGCTACGGCAGCGAAAAATGTAAAGGAGCAGGATACGAGTGTATATGCTTCTCAGGTCAATTATGCTCAGTTGTTGGACCAACCCAAACAGAATGGTTCGGAGAAGGGTATGTCGGCTCGTATGGGCTCCTTTTCTATTAATGAGGCACCTGTTAAACTGGATTTGCCTGATGACTTCATGTATATTGATGCAAATACGGCAAAAGAAATTCTTACTTATTGGGGTAACGAGGCATCTTCCGTTAAAGATGTGATTGGAATGATTATTCCAAAGAATACTCCTTCTATTCAAAATGCTGAGAAAGCATGGATTATATCTTACCACAATGTCGGCCATATTAAGGATAATAAGGCTGCGAATATGGGGTTTAAATGGATATTAAAGGGGTTACGTAATTCTGACGAGTATAAAAATACACGAATTGATTGGGTATGGCCACCAAAATATGATACGCAACATCATCGCTTGTCATTGCCATTAATGTATATCACCGGAACAGACTCTGTCCTAAGTCATAGTCAGTATATATTTGGCAACAGTGGAATGATTCGGGTTGAGCCGATTGTTCCTCTTTCGGATTTGCAATGGCTTCGTGACAATGATGAATTAGTCAACAATTCCATCGATTTCACACAAGGAGCCCGTTATGAGGATTTTGACAGTACGACTCAAGCCTACGCATATAACTCTGTTTCTGCATTTCTCAGAGGGATACCTGCGAATTCTTCAGCATCTACTACTGCTGCTACTCCTGTACACAAAGAATCTCCTTCATTTATCAGTATTATTGGTATAGTAGCCATCATTCTTGTGGCGATAATGCTTTTATTGATGCTTGCAGTTGCCTTAACCAATAAAAAGAATGAAACTGACAAGGATATACTTCAATCCAGTATTAATGTACTGTTGAGAATCGGAGTGTTCTATATGGTATATCTTTTGATTTTGACGTTCGCCATATTCCTTATATGGGTGGGCGTTTGGTTTACAATCGGGCTATTATCTACTTATATTTCAATTCGATCTCTACTTGTCATTATTGGCGGATGGTTTATTATTATCGGTTTTTTATGGGCGATAGTCAAAAGTCTATTTGTATTTTCACATTCCGAAGCCCCGGACAGGCTCGAAATCTTTCAATCTAACGCACCTCAACTATTTACTCTTATTGAGGAAATATCTAAAAGTGCAGGTGAAAAAATGCCAAAGCATGTGTATGTTTCTCCTGAGGTAAATGCTTGTGTATTTTACAATAAGCCGTATTTAAATCTATTCTTTCCGGGAAGAAAGAACCTTGAAATCGGCCTTGGGCTTCTGTTCGGACTTAATAAACAGGAGTTCAAAGCAGTAATTGCTCATGAATACGGACATTTCGGCCAGAAAAGTATGCGCGTAGGACAAGTAGTATCTATCTGTTATAATATTATTTCTAATCTTGTCAACTCAGAGCAAGCCTCTATTGTGCGTCCGATTTTGAAGAAGACATTTGTTTATGTGCAACGTGGATACATGAGACTATCACGCTCAATGGAATATGAGGCTGATAAAAAGAGTGCGATGGTTGCCGGAGTCGAAGCCACTGTCTCCGCTTTATGCAAGATTGAAATTATTACAGAACGTTTCAACGCATATAATACTTTCGTTCAAAATATCTATGAGTCAAAGAAGATCATACCTTCTACTTACTGGAATGGCTATAAGCAATTCTTGACATTGACTGATAAGTTTGACGGTATAGTTATAGACGAAACCGTAACGGCAACCGAGCAATTATCGAAAGTGCCGAGAAGTCGTGTTCGCTTGAAAAATCCCTGGATTTCTCATCCGCTTCTGGAGCAACGTATTGATAATATTCGTTTGTTGAAATATGCCCCTGCCAATCAGAACCACGAAAATATTCAAGACCTTGTAACATCGAAAATTTATGTCGAAACTTCGCATAAATTATTTATAGATACCGGCTATTCTTCAGGTACAGTTTGTACTGATTCGGAATATAGAGATTTACTCGCAACAGAGTTGGATGAAAATTCGTTCCCTATGATTATGAGGGCTTTCTTTAACCGTAATTTGTGTGAGTTTAAAGTTAAACCACTTTATGGATACAGTTTATCAAAGGATATCGAAGAAGTTTTCTCTGAAACTAACGCACATATAGTTGAAACGTTCACTACTGCCATAGCTGATTATCAGACAATGGTAATGTTTAAGAATAAACAGACCACTGAAAAGCGAATACAGTACGATGGTGCTGTTTACAGCAGAAAAAATGTTCCGGTAGAAACCCAACTGGAAATTGTCAAAAGCTTGGAACCACGTGTCTTGGCTATTGATAAAGAAGTTTACCTCTTGGCCTTATCAAAGGCGCAGGATAGAAAGCTGATAATGAAAGCCTACGACGACATATTCTATTCTCAGGCAATCATTCGTCATATTGCCAATAATATCCTTCCGTTAAGAAATGCCGTGGCTAAACAAATAGGCAAAGGCGGAAGCAAAGACAATGAAGATTTCAAACGAATTCAACAGATACTTCTCAATTTCAAGGCAAGTGTTAAAGAATTGATTGATAATACCGAGATGGACAGGCTCAATCCCGTTATGCATGTAGAGACAGCCAAGAACTTTAAACAAATTGAAGATGAATGGCTTCTTAGCGGGTTATCAATTAATAGCGAAGAAATTCAATATATCTTCTCCTTGCCTGAGCATATAATCACGCAATTCCGCAGCCTCGCTTATTATTCTAAGAAAATTGTTTCGGATACAATCGAGGGTAAAACACCCCTCATGTTCTGGAATAACTCCGTGGCTTCCCAAACCCTTAGAACCAAATAGACCTTCAATGATATAGCGCTTCCAATCGGTATCTTATAGGCTGCTTAGGCTGACACATCTCAAATAAAGTTAACGGCTACTGACCAATGCAAACAGGTTGGTAGCCGTTATTAAATAACTATGGTGTTCAGCTTGATGTTCCGACTTTTAGGGTATATTTATATCTATAATATGATATGTGCCAATATAATATCATTAAAAATGAAGTTCTGTAACGAATTGTATGGGTATAACTCTAAAGAATAATAGATTGCGACTATCATCAACAAATGTAGGAATGTGCTTCTGGCACGTCGTCTATGCTGAGTACAAATCAATGAAGATATTTGTGTCGTTAACGATTATCTCCATTGATTTATACTAATTGAAGATCTGACTTGATTCTGTCTATTGAGGTGTTTAGTAGCGCGGCTGCTTTAGAAAAGGTTATGGACTCATCGGCCAGTGCATGGTAAACCATACGTGCGAAACGTCCTGACTGTTCCGGTTTGACACGCGATTTCTCCACCAATGCCCGAAAGTCGGGTATAAGGATTTTCTTCTTCTGAAATCCTGAATATCTACGGTCGGTTATAACGCCATGCTCACATAGTGAGACCATAATATAATCTATTGAAATTCCAAACTGTTTCTGAAGGTCAGTAAGCTCTGACAATGATATGTCGTGGCGCTTATGTCCTATTTTCGTGATTAGGACATTTGAAGGTAGCAGCATTTCAGAAGCAAAAGCATTACAGATGGATTCCATTGTCTTAGCTGGGACATCGCCGGGAATGTCAAGCAGGAGATGACCTAACTCATGTAGTGCAGTGAAGCGTTTGCGCTCGGTAGGATAGTTTCCGTTAACTACAATCAGGGGTATTTTTCCGTTAGCATAACCGCTCAGACCGTCAAAGTCATTACTTTCCGCAAGCTCGATGACTTTTAATCCGTTATCTTCCAGAACCTCTGTAACATTAGATATACCATCATTTCCCAGTCCTAAAAGACCACGTATCTCGGTAGCAAATTTCATGGCTTCGGCTATGGTCTTAACTTCTTTGTGTGGTAAGCAAAAATCTACAGTTATACCGGACAGTTGTTCGATCTCCAGATAGCGTTCCAGTTCCTCCCGTACACGTTCTTTGACAGCGGCAGCCATTTTCTTGGTGAAACCGGATTTCTTTCGGAATTCCACTTTGTCAACCTCTACGGTAAAGGGACGGAAGAAATAATCAATTTTCACATTCAAAGCTTCTGTAAGAGCTATCAGTACACGACTGTCAGGCATCATCAAGCCCTTTTCATATTTGTTTATAGCCTGTCGAGTAACGAGCGAACCAAGCACCTGAGATAGCCTTTCCAGAGATAAGCCTCTCATCAGTCGTGCCTGCCGGTGAGAAAATATGTCATTACTGATAGTGGCAATAAAATTTCATTTTAGTTGACAAATATATTAAAAATATCTGAATTGTCAACTAAAGTTACTTAAAAATTTATTGTTGGCTGAGATTATAGAATTAATTCAGCCTGTGTTACGTAACTATAAGTTGTTTTATTTATATAAATTAATTACTTTTGCACTATGAAGACTATTGATCAGATTCTCAAAATCAGGGCTACTGTGCTCTATGTGCTTAACGCATTCCCCGATGGGGTTGACTACATAAAACTTTTTAAGATTCTATATTTTGCCCAAAGACAACATTTGGTAGAATATGGCCGTACTATTTTTGATGATACTTTTCAAGCACGTCAGTTCGGACCGGTTTCCGGATTTATACGGAAGGGTTTAAAGTTAAAGGAGTTGTCCAAAAGTCTCTCTCCCGATTTTGAATTATTTGCTGTGGGAATTGATATAATGATTAATCCTGAATGCCAAATAATAAAGTCTTCTCAACAGGCAGATAGGGATGAATTATCACTTTCTGAGATAAAATGCCTTGACCGGTATATAACTGAATTCAAAGATATGAAGTCTTCTGACATCTCAGAGATTTCGCACAAAGATTCAGCATGGATAAAGGCTTATGAGCGGTCTAAAAAAGATCCGCAAATGAGGTCAATGACCATTCTTGAGATAGCGGAAGCAGGAGGAGCTAATCAAAATACTCTTGCCTATATTAAAGAGAATCTTGAACTTGACCAGTACCTAAACTAATGGCAGAATCTCAGCAAGTCAAACTTGGCGATATTTTTTACATCCCCCTATCTGAAGAAGATGATGTGACTCCTAAGGGAGGATTTGATCATAGATACAAGTTTTGTTTTATTGTCGGATTCTCAGAATATGGTTTTTATGTAGTTTATTTCCTTATGAATAGTGCCATAAACACTAACTACATAAATACTCATGAACGACTATCTTGTCAGTACCCTTTGTCACATAAAGATTATCCTACTATAATAAAAAAAGATAAAGATCCTTCTTTTCTGGATTTAGGTCATGCTCGTGAAATAGAAAAAGAAAGACTAATATCAAAAGGATGTTATAAAGGTGCCTTAGTACCTACCGATTTTAAGAATATTTTTGAATGGCTCCGTAATTCTGATCAATACTCTCCAAAGCAAAAGAAAAGATATGGCTGGATATAAGCTGTCAAAAGTCACAAACACTTTTGTCATTTTCTTTTTCAGAAATTTATACTGTAATAATTATGCTAGATGTATAGCCAAATATTAATAGAGCTAAACACACTATTACTCTATCCCCTAAAATTATATATAGTGACTTTAAAGTTATAAGGTTTATTATAAGTTTATCTTGTGGACTTTAGATAGGGAAAACTTCATAGTTATATTCAATATAGTCGAGGGTACCGATAAGGGATAATAATTCCATTGTCTGTTTTTTCCGAAATAGATTTGTATACTTTGTACTGCTCTATTTTAGTAATACATAAGGTAATATCAATAGGTGTGATAAAATTACTATTTACTTATGAATGCATTTAGGTATATAGAAACAGGAAATACCTATAGGTAGCTATGTACTGTGGGTATAATTATAGTAGGTGATAAATCGAGTTAAACACTCTTAGCAAAATATGGATAGAACAACGAAGATAACCGGATTATCGATACTCGTGTTGGCGCAGGTGGTGCTTTTTGTGATTGTGTATCTTGCAACCATCGCTATGGGTGCAGGGTTAGTATATCTTGCTTTCCATGCTTCGGTATGGATTATTCCTCCGTTTTTTGAAAATGTAGCTCCGGATATTCTACGTTTAGGAAAAGCGGGAGTTTTATTGCTGTTGGGTATAGTGGTCGGTATTGTAGGTTTGTGGGCTTTCATAATAGCAGTAGGCGTCTATCTGATTAAACCGTTATTCATATTCCCGAAACGGAATAAGAATTATGGAAAAGAGATTCATCGTGAAGATTCGCCTAAGCTATATGATATGATTATGGATACAGCGAAGGCTGTCGGAGTAAGGAAACCTAAGCATATTTATGTCAACCATGAGGTAAATGCCTGCGTATTCTTTAACACGGGGTTCTGGAATATCTTTTTCCCTGTACGTAAGAATCTTATCATTGGTCTCGGTCTGTTTGAATCTACTAATTCAGAAGAGGTAAAGAGTATAATAGCACATGAATTCGGACACTTTGCCCAAGGCAGTATGCGTGTAGGTTCTGTTCTTTATATAGCTAACAAGGTTATCACTAATCTGGCATACCGACGGGATAAGCTTGATACTCTGATGTTACAATGGTGTCTGAAAAGCGGAGTATGGGGTTTCTGGGGGAAAGCCACACAAGCTGTGGTGATAAAATTCAGGGGCATTGTCGATTATATGTACCGCAACCAACAACGGAACTACATGAAACTTTCACGCCAGATGGAGTATGATGCAGATGCGGTTGCCTGCCGTATAGTAGGAACAGAAACATTTATATCCGGTCTTTGCAAAGTTCAGCAGTTAAGCAAATCATTTGATTTTTATAATCATGTGTTGAACAACCTTGCTAATCAGCAACAGACTGTTTCAGATTACTGGAAAGGCTACGAACTAACCAAGCCTAATATGTGTGAACTGAAGATAAAATTATCAGTCTATGATAATGTTGAAACAACACCGGAGTTAGAGAAAGCGAAAAGCAGAGTATCGGTTGAAGAGATATGGGACTCTCATCCGACAGTTGAAAACAGAATTGAACACGCAAAGTCTTTGGGTATTGTAAAGACTGATAAAGAACCTACAATACCGGCATGGGATATGGTAGAGCCAGCCCTGAAAGCAGAGGTATCAGCTACGTTGCTTCAACAAGTGAAAGAAAATAACCCTTCGATATCAACAGTTGATTGGAAGGAATACACTGAAATATTGGCTAAAAAGATTGAATTTTCATATTTCCCAAAAGAAATTGAGGTTTTCTTTGAGCGCTACATAATTACTGAAACGGAAAACACATCTGATAAAAATAATGAAAATCCGCTGACAGATGATAACCGTATGGTTATTATGGAATATGAGCAGGCATTAGATGACGGGTATTTACTTTCACTACTGAATAAGGGGAATACTGCTGTCAAACATTTCATTTACAATGGTACCGATTATTCAACAAATGATGTACCTATTTCGGAGCATGACCGGTATATAGCCGATTTAAAGATAAAAGCAGAAGGGATTGATGCGGCTATTAAAAATTATGCGATGTCAAAGGCTGATGACTGTTCACTGATAATAGCTGCGTATGAGGCCATTACATATTCACAGTCAGTCACGGCTTCTATTGCAAAGGATTTTATACCCGTCAGAGAGGATATGCTCCAAGAGTTGGGTAAGGCTAATATTGCCGGAGAAGAAGACTTTAATAGTCTTCGCGGCTGGCTTAATTCTTATGAAAGAGCACTGAAAGAGGTGCTTAAAAGCCTTAAATACCGCCAGATTGTTCCTTTTATGTCGAAAAAAGAACATGCAGACATAATTACCTATTTAGATGCAGGTGGTTCATTTATCACCGGAATCGACAGGAATTGTATCAACCGTATGTTTGTTATTACGGATTGGATTATGCGAGTTCATAATCATTTGGCTCATTCAGCAAAACTAGTTATCGTAAATGTAATTCTTGGTAAAGAACTTCCTAATATAGATTTTTTAAAGTTGTGGTTTAAATCCGAAGACGAAACCTGTAAAGATGAAAACAGTCCTCAATCCGATGATAAGGAGGAACATATTTCTATAGATTCTCTCTGCGGCACACTTAAGCTCCCTATACCGACTGATGAAGAAGTTGAGACGGTCTATTATCCGGAGTGGTTCCGTTATCGTCTGTGGGAAAAGTTTGAGAACCTCAAAAAAGACCAGAAATTTGACTACAGTATAGTCGCAACCATCCCATTAAAAGAGGAGAACGGAGAACTGACATGTTCAAACCCGGAAGATAAAGAAAAGTTTCTTGTAGAAATACAAGAATATTATCATTTTCTCGAAACTCATCAGCCGGATACAGACTGGATTAAGACTTTAAATGAGGCTAAGCAAGGTAACGGATACGCCAATTCATTAATGGCGGCCCTACATCTGTATCAGAAGCAGTATAATAGGGCTCTTGAATTTGCCATGACAGGTGCTATCGCCGGAGATGACTATGGAGTGGTCCTAATCGGTATATTAAAAGATACCGAGCAAGAACGTGATTCGGGACTTACTATCAAACTTTTCAAATTTGCAGCCGCCAGAGGTGAGGTACATGCTCTGTATTATCTCGGCCTTAGATATGCTGATGGAAATGGTGTAGAACAGGATGAAGCGAAAGCCCTCCGTTTATTTGAAAGAGCTGCTCTTCAAGGCTATGCCGAGGCCCAGAATAATGCCGGTTATATGTATATTAACGGTATAGGTACAAAGATAAATCTGCAAAAAGGATTATACTGGCTAACTAAAGCAGTCAAGAATGGTAGTAAAAAGTCTATAAATGTTATATGGCAATATTATAAATGGGCCGGTGATACAGAACAGTATATCAAAGCTCTCCAATGGGGGGCTGCTAATGAAGTTGAAGAGTGTATTGCTGAACTCGACAGACTAAATATGCTCAATACACAATCCGAAACTCATGTATCAAACTATGAGGGAGTAGTTGAAAATCCCAAACCGGTGTACGATACCGAAACCGGACGAGGTATATGTCCTGTCTGCGGTAAACCTATTTCACCTCAGACAACAACCTGCCCTCATTGTAAAGAACTTATATGGGAAAAATAATT
>CAMWVA010000003.1 GCA_947177575.1 uncultured Porphyromonadaceae bacterium
TGTTAAATAATACTAAACAAATTAAAATCAATCCCATTCATATCGGGAAAGAAATTGAATCCCGTATGCATTACCTACGACTCTCAAAGTCGGAATTTGGTCGAAAAATTGGCATACCCCAGCAGAATGTTAATCGTATTTTGGGCAAAGAGTCAATAGATACAGATAAACTTGTACGAATAAGCGAGGCTTTAAACTATAATTTCTTTGCCCTGTTTTGTAATGATGAAAGTGATACTTCATCCTGCTCCGAAGATACTGATGTGCAACATCCCACAGGTACCGCCGATTTAGCTGCCATAGAAAAAAAGGCTTTAATTCGTCAGCTAACGAGTGCAAACGAGATGATTGCCGAGAAAGAGAGAACAATCAAAATACTTATGTCCCAACTCAAAATTGATGTAGATAAGTAATGAATGTCTGTGAGTATAAAGTAGTATTTACAAAATTGGTTGTCAATAGCCGCGTTATAGACGCGTGTGACTACGATATAGTATTTTTATAAAGAAACATGCTATTTGATAATCAATATTTTAATAAAGTCAGCTGTTGGGGACCACACTCCTGCCCCCGCCACCAAAAGCCGACTTTATAAGTCGGCTTTTTTTATTGTTTTAATCTTATAAAGATTTAGCGATATGGAAGTAGTTTACGAAGATAATCACATCATAATAGTTAATAAAGCTGCCGGAGAAATTGTACAGGGTGACAAAACGGGAGACCGTCCCCTATCCGAGGAAGTAAAGGATTATCTCAAACAGAAGTACAATAAACCCGGTAACGTATTCTGCGGTGTCGTGCACCGTATAGACAGGCCTGTTGCGGGTCTTGTGATATTTGCCAAAACATCAAAGGCTCTGACTCGTCTTAATGATATGCTACGCGAGGGCAAAATACATAAGACTTATTGGGCATTGGTCGAGGGACATCGTATGCCACCTGAAGATGAAATAGAGTCACTTCTTATCAGTGACGGTCGGCTTAACAAAACTTTCGTTGCTGAACACCCGGCTCCTGATGCCAAACTGTCACGACTGCGCTACAAAACCATAGCGACAGGCGACCGTTACACTCTTCTTGAAGTCGAACTGCTCACCGGCCGCAAACATCAGATACGTGTTCAGTTATCTTCTACAGGCACCCCTATCAAGGGTGATCTCAAATATGGCGCCCGGCGCAGTAATCGCGACGGCGGCATCTCGCTCCTCGCACGCCGCATCGAGTTTGAGCACCCGGTGTCACACCAGCCTGTCGTAGTTGAAGCAGCCCCCCTACCCGATATGCTCAAACTGCTCACCCCAGCATCCTGACGTTATTGCGAGCTGAAGCTCGCTCACAGAACCAGGAGGCACAATATATATCATACTTCAAGCTACCGCAGGGGGTGTTAAAGCGAGCTGAAGCTCGCTCACAGAACCAGGAGGCACAATATGCATTATACCTCAAGCTACCGCAGGGGTGTTAAAGCGAGCTGAAGCTCGCACACAGGACCAGGAGACACGCTGCCTCTTGGTTCTGTGTGCGAGCTTCAGCTCGCAATAATTCGCTTATAGCAGTAGTTACTTCTTAAGGAAGGCTCCTACCACATTGTAGATATTATCAGTAGTATAGCCGAACTTCTCGTCGAGGACACCGGCGGGAGCACTGGCTCCGAAGCGCTCCATACCATACACCTCCCAGTCGCCTTTCATCACAGGATAAAGTGTAGCGGGCAGACCGGAAGTCAGACCGAAGATTTTTACGCCGTCAGGCATAACTTCAAGCTGATAGTCCTTAGGCTGCTCTTTGAAGAGACCTAACGAAGGCATAGACACTACCTGGGCCTTAACGCCATCAGCGGCAAGACGGGCAGCGACACTACACAGCAGCGATACGTCACTGCCATTACCTACAAGCACTATTTCAGGCTTTTCGGCCGGTATCACTACATAGCCGCCGCATTCGGCCTTACGGGCCTCTTTACGACGGTCAGCACCGGGTAAATCCTCAAGATTCTGACGTGAGAATATAAGCACAGTGGGACACTCCCAATTGTTCATAGCCAGACGATAAGCTTCAACAGTCTCGGCAGAATCAGCAGGCCGCAGAACCAAAGCGGCACGATGGCCCTTAAGATTTTTCATCTGTTCGAGAAGACGTATCTGGGCTTCCTGCTCTATTGGCTCATGAGTAGGACCGTCTTCACCGACACGGAATGAGTCATGAGTATATATAAACTTGACAGGCAGTTCCATCAAGGCAGCCATACGGATAGCAGGCTTCATATAATCACTAAACACAAAGAAAGTACCGCAAGCACCTATAACGCCACCATGAAGAGCAATACCGTTCATGATGCAAGCCATTGTCAGTTCGGCAACGCCAGCCTGCAGGAAAGCACCGCTGAAGTCGCCTTTTATCAGCTCATGAGTCTTTTTGAGGAAGCCGTCAGTCTTATCACTGTTAGCAAGGTCGGCACTTGACACAACCATATTGCCCACATGCTCGGCAAGGAAGCTAAGAACTGCAGCCGAAGCGGCACGACTGGCCATATTTGGTTTAAGCTCAATTTTATCCCAGTCGAGTTCAGGCAGACGATTACCCATGTAGTCACCAAGAGTCTTAGCAAGTTCAGGATTTGCTTCAACCCACTTAGTCTCCTCAGCACGACGTTCAGCTACAATCTTTGTAAGTTCCTCGCGGCGCTGTGCGTAAAGCTCGCGTACGTCATCCCATATCTGCCAGGGGTTTTCCGGGTCGCCGCCAAGTGCAGCTACCGTAGCTTTTATGTCAGCACCGGCTTTGCTCAGAGGCTGACCGTGAGTAGAAATCTTACCTTCGATACTTGTACCGTCGGTAGCTACGCCACCACGCGCCATAACAGTATGGCCTATAATAAGAGTAGGACGTTCTTTTTCCTCATGAGCTGTAGTCAGCGCACCGGCCATAGCCACAGGATCAGTTCCGTCCACTTCAAGTACATTCCAGCCCCATGTACGGTACTTGGCAGCTGTATCTTCGTCAGTCACATCTTCCACCATAGTGGACAGCTGCACATTATTCGAGTCATAGAACATTATAAGGTTGTGCAGACCGAGTTTACCGGCTATACGTCCGGCACCCTGAGATACTTCCTCCTGTATGCCGCCGTCCGAAATAAAGGCATAAGTCTTGTGACTCCAGCTTTCACCGAAGCGGGCACAGAGAAAACGCTCAGCTATAGCACAGCCCACAGCCATAACATGACCCTGGCCTAAAGGACCCGAACTATTATCGACACCACGTGCCACATCAAGCTCAGGATGTCCCGGTGTAACACTGTTCCACTGACGGAATTCTTTAAGCTCCTCGATAGTATAACGGCCTGTGAGCGCCAGTACTCCATAGAGCATGGGCGACATGTGGCCGGGATCAAGGAAGAATCGGTCACGACCTATCCAATGCGGGTCGGCCGGGTCATAAACCATAAATTTCGAGAAGAGTACATTTACAAAATCTGAGCCGCCCATGGCGCCTCCGGGATGGCCCGATTTGGCTTTCTCCACCATCTCGGCAATCAGCACACGCAGATTGTTGGCTGCGCGATCATAGATTTTTCTTTCCATAAGTAGTTTATCTCGTAGGTATTTTTTTGGGGTTAACTCGTTTTTTCCCCTAAGGAGCAGATGAGTTTTAGTTATCGGAGTTGAGTCGCTGAATGTTTACGGGGAGAAATTTATCCCGTCGTCTGTACCCTGCCCGAGCAGTCACAGGCGAAGGGATTATATTTGTCCGATTCAGTCGTCCGTCATAACAGACAGACTGTCGGAAAACAATTATTACAACTTACAGATAAAGCTGTTCGTCAAGACTCGGTTCTTCTTCAACAGGTATATCTTTATTGACATTATGACAGCCTATAAGACTGTAATAAAGTAGATAAGCAAGCATAGCCACCACAAGCCAGTAAGAGACCATATAACCGCATGTATCGGCCAGCCAGCTCTGTATCAGAGGCATTATACCGCCGCCGACCACCATCATCATAAAGATTCCGGAAGCCTGAGCCGTGTACTTGCCAAGTCCCTCGACAGCGAGATTGAAGATACCGCCCCACATCACAGATGTGCAAAGACCGCAAAGTACAAGGAACAGTGCGCTAATCGGCACAAGCGGACGGTCGAGACTTATCACCATATCGTCAGCAGTCTTGCCGAAACGTGATTCTATAGTCGCTTCATGAGCTGAAAGCACTTTAGCATCTTTGGTAGCCATAAAATTGTCGATTACATCCTGAGGAACATCTGACTCCACAAGTATTTGGGTAGTTTTCTGCACAGGGTCATAAACGAAATTAGGTACCTCTATCTTATTTTCACGCGAAGTAAAGATAGCTACTACAATAAAAATTATAGCAGCACTTGTGGCCACAACCATCTGTATTTTTGTGGATACTTTACCCGAAATAGTACTCGATACCGTACGCCCCACAAGCATGAAGAACCAGTAGATAGCAACGATAACACCGGCTACTAACGAAGCTGCACCTGCTACTTCGGCACCATCGGCACCCGTATCAGACAGATAGAAGTTAAGTGTGCCGGGGATACCGACTTCAATACCTACATAAAAGAAGATACCGATAACACCTAATACTGTATGACGGAAATTCCAAGGGCTATGAGTATAGGCCGGTTTTTTAGCACCGCCTTTCTGAAGATTAGGCTCGGGAATAGTAACGAACAGAATGATAAAGAAAGCTACCACAAATACGCCCATAGCTATCCAGAGTAACGGAGCCACTACACTCATGGTAGTCTCTTTGGTAAGAACGCCGATAAGTGCACCTACAAAGAACGGAGTCAGTGTGCCGGACAGTGAATTAAGCGAACCACCGGCCTGAAGCAGCTGATTGCCTTTATTACCGCCGCCACCCAAAAGATTAAGCATCGGGTTAACAACAGTATTGAGCATACATACGCAGAAACCGCATACGAAAGCACCAAGAAGATAGATGATGAAATTAAGGCTTACAAGTTCGGTCAGCATTACATTAGCGCCTACTCTGCTCGAGAGCCACTGTATAAACAGACCTACCACACCGATAGCCATAGCCCAAAGGGCAGTTTTCTTATATCCCATTCTGACGAGCATGTTACCTGCCGGAATACCCATAAAAAGGTAAGCCAGGAAGTTCATCATGTTGCCCATCATACCGAGCACGGAATTACCGGCGAATTTATTGCTCCATATCGTACCGATAGGAGCCGCGAGGTTGGTAACAAACGAAATCATCGCGAACAGGAAGAACATCGCGATAATTGGTAAAGTGTAATTTGGCTTTGGCACTGTTGCCGCCTGATTAGAATTAGCCATAATCTTTAAGTTGAGTTGGTTTATGTTTTTTAGGGTTATTCTGTAGAGATATTCTGCTGGCCGCGGATTCGGAACGGGATTCCAAAGTTACACATTATTTCGTTGATTAACCAATTTCATTTCTATTTTTATCCTGATTTATCCGATTCGGGCTATATTTTCTAAGTATACTGCCGTTCTCCGAATATCGCGGTACCTACCCGTACCAGATTTGACCCTTCAGCCACAGCTATCGGCCAATCACCACTCATGCCCATTGATATTACATCGAAGCCACACAACTCATCGCCACATATACGATGCACCTCACCGAAAATATCAGCTATGGCTTTGAAATCGGCCCGCACACGGTCAGTGTCATCAGTATTGGAAGCCATTCCCATAACACCGCATATATGTGTATTGGTAAGGTTACGGTAGGCATGACGACTGAAGTAATCAAGCAGTTCATCAGCTGAGAAACCGAATTTTGTCTCCTCACGAGCCACATGTACCTGCATCAGAACACGGGTCACTACCCCGGCACGTCGGGATTCGGCATCAACAAGTTCAAGCAGACGTTCTGTATCTATGCTCTCTATCATAGCCACCTTACCGACAAGTCGACGTACCTTATTAGTTTGCAGATGCCCTATGAAATGCCATTTTATATCGGAAGGAAGCACAGCTTCTTTTTCAAGAAGTTCGTTGACACGGCTCTCGCCGAATAGTCTCTGTCCGGCATCGTATGCCTCGCGTATAGCTTCGGCAGGATGGAATTTCGATACGGCTACCAATCTAACGCCTTCAGGTAGCTCTGAATGAAGCCTACGTATCTCGGCTGCTATATCATGACTCATGACTGCTTAGTATTTGGAGCGCTGAGATCCAGCGGATAAACATCCATAAGCGGTGTCTCGGCTATCGAGGCTATTTCGTAATCACCTAAAGTGCCGGCCATACCCTGTTCAAAACAGTCAAGGGCACCTTTGAAATCCGAGGCAGCTACCAATATAAAACTGGCCGTCTTTTTCTCAACACCTGTTTTCTCATCAGGAGTGATAAAATTAACTTTTACCATATAGTACTTGTCAGCTGTCTCATCAAAGAATATTTCCGATATTTTAGTCTTTTTGACTGCCGAAATAGAGAAGTCGCCTGAAATAAAAGGTTTCACCTCTTCGATAATACGGGCTTCCGCTTCCGTAAAGGTAAGGGCATCTACTAAATAGGGTTCGTTGACTTTCTTAACCATACCATTTTCCTGCATACGGTCATATTTCACTTTACATTCAAACCAAAGGGCCATTGTGTATGTCGGGTATTAGTGGAATTAATATCATTTTCCGGGTTGCCGTCCCCGAGGAGAGGTGTATGGCACAGTTTCCGAGAGTACGGAAACCATAATTTTTGTACAAAGTTACAAAATTTTTCGCCCCATGTTGTGTACATAACATTTTTTTAACTAACTTGCACACCAATTTTACAACCTGCCTTCTCTCCGACTTGATTTCAACACCATGTCTGAGCTCTTCACTACACTGCTGCAGCGCGGGCGTCATCTGTTTACCCGCATTGCCGACCTTTACATCGACGGTTTCCGTAACATGACCGTCGGTCGTACACTTTGGGCCATAATAGGTCTTAAGTTAGTGGTATTTTTCCTAATAATGAAGCTGTGCTTCTTTCCTAACCTGCTGCAACGGGATTTTGACACCGATGATCAGCGTGCCGATCATGTACGTCATGAACTCACCTCACGCTCTGCCTCACAGCCCGTAGATTCGACTATTTATCTAAAATCAAACTATACTAACCCCTAACACTACTAAGACAATGGAAGATTTAATGACAGTTGTCGATTGGTCGCGATGGCAATTCGCTCTGACCGCCATCTACCACTGGCTCTTCGTCCCGCTGACGCTGGGTCTGTCGGTGATTGTGGCGATTATGGAGACTATTTATGTCCGCACCAATTCTCCGAAGTGGCTGGCCGCTACTAAGTTCTGGATGACCCTTTTCGGCATCAACTTTGCTATAGGTGTCGCCACCGGTCTGGTTCTCGAATTTGAGTTCGGTACCAACTGGAGTAACTATTCATGGTTTGTAGGCGACATCTTCGGCGCACCACTTGCTATAGAAGGTATAGTAGCCTTCTTTATGGAGTCTACCTTCGTTGCCGTCATGTTTTTCGGTTGGGACAAGGTAAGCCGCGGCTTCCATCTCACCGCTACATGGCTTACAGCCATAGGTGCTTCAATATCGGCTCTCTGGATTCTTGTGGCCAACGCATGGATGCAATATCCTGCCGGCACAGAATTTGACCCTGTACAGATGCGTAACATCATGACCGACTTCTGGGCTCTCTTTTCAGGCGTGGCGGTCAACAAGTTTTTCCATGCCGTATTCAGCGGCTGGGCACTTGCCGGTGTCTTCGTTATCGGTGTCAGCTGCTGGATGCTTTTCATCAACCGCAACACCGCCTTTGCCCAGCGCTCTATTAAAGTCGGCGCATGGACCGGACTGGCAGGTCTGTTGCTGACTATGTACACAGGCGACGGCTCAGCTGTCGAAGTAACCCGTTGTCAGCCTATGAAACTCGCTGCTATGGAAGGTCTGTATCACGGTTCATCCGAACAGAGTCTCGTAGCTTTCGGTCTCGTAAATCCTGACAAATCATGGAACAATACCGAAGATGAATATCTCTTTGCTTTTGAAATTCCTTACGGTCTCTCGATTCTAGCTAATCACGACATGCACTCGTTCGTACCGGGTATAGCAGATATAATCAACGGTGTCAGTGTCAATGCACAGGGTGATACCATTAATACTATCTCATACGCCGAACGTATAGCACGTGGTAAACAGGCACACGAAGCCCTGCGTCGTTTCGACATAGCACGCGCCAACGGTGATAAAACGGCTATGGCAGCCGCACAACAGGCGCTTCAGGCAGATTATCCGTATTTCGGTTACGGCTATTTCGATTCTGTCGATGAAGCTATTCCTCCCGTAGGAGTTACTTTCTATTCATTCCGTATAATGGTAATATTGGGTTCATACTTCCTGCTGTTCTACGTATTGGTACTTATCGGCGTCTACTATCGTGAATGGCTGTATCGTGCACGCTGGATGCAGGTTGTAGCTATACTGTCAGTACCCCTGATGTGGGTATGCTCCGAAGCAGGATGGATAGTTGCCGAGGTAGGTCGCCAACCTTGGACCGTACAGGACCTGTTACCTACACGAGCTGCTATCTCATCTCTTCCCGCTTCGTCGGTCATCACTACTTTCTGGCTCTTCGCCGGTATTTTCACCATTCTGCTTATTGCTGAGGTCAGCATTATGATGCACCAGATAAGCATCCGCTCTTCTCAGGATTTAGAAACCGCTAACACATACTGAAAGTCATGACACTCGAATATCTTCAGAATTATTGGTGGCTGCTCGTATCCATACTGGGCGGCATCCTGGTGTTTCTGCTCTTCGTACAGGGTGGACAATCAATGCTGCTCTCAACACGTTCAGCCGAACGCCGCGAACTCATAGTCAATTCTTTAGGACGTAAGTGGGAATTGACCTTTACCACTCTTGTGGTATTCGGCGGTGCCGCCTTCGCTTCCTTCCCGCTATTTTATTCCACAAGTTTCGGTGGTGCCTACTGGCTATGGCTTATTATACTGTTCTCCTTCATACTTCAGGCTGTGAGCTATGAATTCCGCAACAAGCGTGGTAATATTTACGGTACAGGCACTTACGATTTGTTTCTTTTCCTTAACGGTCTTATAGGTTGTGTACTGCTCGGTGTAGCCGTTGGTATGTTCTTCTTCGGCGGTGAGTTCACAGTTTCACGAGGCAGTTTGCTCGACAACACAGCCCCTGTAATCTCAAACTGGGCACCTTCACATGGATTTGAGGCAATGGCTGACTGGCGCAATCTCGTACTCGGTATCGCAGTGTTCTTCCTCGCACGCACTCTGGCCTGCCTGTACATGATTAACAACATAGATAATTATCCATATCGCGATTCACTGCGTCAGCGTTGTCTCATCTACGGAGGTTGCTTCCTTATCTTTTTCCTATGGTTCCTCGGTGTGCTTCTTACCACAACAGGATATGCCTATACTACTGACGATTTCGGCAACACCACTATTATACCTATAGGCTGTAAATACTTCTATAATTATATAGATCTCTGGTGGGCCGGTCTGACACTGCTCATCGGTGTGGGTCTTACCCTGTTTGGCTGGATAAGCACTGTGATGCGTCGCAATTACACATACGGTATATGGCCGACCGGCTTCGGTGTGTTTCTTGTAGTAGCAAGTCTCTTCTGGGTAGCCGGCTACAATGACACTGCATTCTATCCTTCGACTATAGACCCTGACTCATCGCTTACAATACGTAACGCCTCATCATCTCACTTTACTCTTACAGTGATGAGCTATGTGTCACTACTTATCCCTGTAGTGGTTCTGTACATCGCATACGTATGGCACTGTATGGACCGCCGTAAAATAAGTATTGACGAACTTCGTACAGCCGATCATAAATATTGATGATACTTTTTTTGCGTATCAATTGTCAATAACCAATCTGACGGCCTCCGCCGACACACTGTGTCAGCGGAGGCCGTTACAGACCTCTACCGGTAAAAACTATATAAATTCTGTCACATGAATATTTACTGGCAATTATTTACCTCTTTCTTTAAGATAGGAGCTTTCACTTTCGGAGGCGGATGGGCTATGATTTCCATTATAGAACGTGAAATAGTAGACAAACGGCACTGGATAGAACGTGATGACTTTCTCGACCTGCTCGCCATAGCCCAGTCACTTCCCGGCATTCTGGCAGTAAACATAGCCACTGCTGTCGGTGACAAAATCAAAGGTACACGTGGCAGCGTACTTGCCTCTCTGGGTACAATACTGCCATCTTTTATCATTATTCTGGCTATAGCTATATTTCTGACTCCTGAAACTATAAAAAGCAACCGTGCCCTGTCAGCTATATTTATGGGAATACGTCCGGCTGTAGTGGCACTCATCATCGCTCCGGTCATTACCTCAGCCAAAGCTGCCAAACTGACATGGCGCACCGTGTGGATTCCATTGGTAGTGGCTCTGATGATATCTCTTAATCTCGGCACTGTCTCCAGTCCTATCCTCTATATAGTGCTCGGTGCTCTCGGAGGCTGGGGTGTATGGTATATAGGACAACGAGGAATTCGAAAAAAAATGTAAACTATTTTAGCAACCGACATGCAGATATACTGGCAACTTATATGGGCCTATCTGAAAATAGGCATCTTCGGCTTTGGTGGCGGCTATGCTATGCTGTCGCTGGTAGAACATTCAGTCGTTGACCCGGGATGGATAACCGAACAGACTTTCACCGACATCGTGGCTATTTCGCAAATGACTCCGGGCCCTATCGGTATCAATTCTGCCACATATATAGGCTTCGTAGCACCAAGCCATGTTAATCCCGAGCTTTCCGGCATAGGTTGGGGTCTGCTCGGCTCTATGGTATGTACGCTGGCTGTGGTCCTACCCTCATTTTTTCTGGTGCTTTACAGTTCTCACTTCATACGCCGCCACAACGAAAGCGGTGTCATCAAAGCAATATTCTCCGGTCTGCGTCCGGTAGTTGTAGGCTTAATAGCATCAGCTGCCATACTGCTGATGAATAGAGCTAACTTCTGTCCTGACGGTGAAACAAACCAGCTTATTACAAGTATTATAATATGTGCAGCAGCATTCTGTCTGGTATTCTTTTCCATACCTTTCAAAGGTAAACAGGTGAAACTGCACCCCATTCTGGTAATAATCATGGCTGGTCTGGCCGGCTATCTTATCTATGCCTTCTGATAAAATCATGCAGTCACAACAGAAAGAACTCGGTTCATTCTCACGGCCCGGTGCCGACAGCGCTTACGATGAGGCCATTCAGTTTCTATATTCACAACTGCCTATGTTCTCACGTGTGGGAGCTGCCGCTTATAAACCCGGTCTTGACACCACACTCGAACTTGACCGTATATTCGGTCATCCGCACACAAAGTTCAAATCAATCCATATCGGAGGTACCAACGGCAAAGGCAGCACCTCGCATACATTGGCAGCCATGCTTCAGGCTCAAGGGTATAAAGTAGGTCTTTATACCTCACCTCATCTTGTCGATTTCCGTGAACGTATACGTGTTAACGGTGAAATGATACCCCGTAGTGCTGTCACAGACTTCGTACAACGCTGGAAATCAGTGCGGAGTGACGGGCTTCATCCTTCCTTCTTCGAACTAACAATGATGATGGCATTCGACTGGTTTGCACAGCAGAATGTCGATTACGCTGTTATCGAAGTAGGTATGGGAGGACGACTCGACTCTACAAACATTATCACCCCTATAGCATGTGTTATAACCAACATCTCACCTGACCATACACAGTTTCTCGGCACGACTCTGCCTGCAATAGCCTCGGAAAAGGCAGGTATCATCAAAAGTGACATACCTGTGGTTATAGGTGAGGCCGAAGGTGAGGTAAGACAAGTCTTTGAGCAGCGTGCAGCCGAAGTAGGCACAGATATTACATTTGCGAGCGACGAAGCTCTGTTACTTTCCGCACACGAGACCGAACCTGCGGGACTTGAATGCGAAGCTGTCTCACCCGGTAAGTTCCGTTTCGCTTTATCTGGCGACTATCAGATTGCCAATGCCAACACCCTTCTGTCAGCTGTGTCTATGCTGCGCCGCTGCGGAGTACGTCTTGACGATGAAGCTGTAAAGCGAGGATTTGCCGAAGTAGAAAGCCTCACAGGACTGCGTGGCCGCTGGACCATAATCAGCAACTGTCCGCTGTCTATATGTGACACAGGTCATAATGAAGCCGGATTATGCTACAATATGAATCAGCTTGAGCGACTTATCTCACGTCGTCATGACGCACGGCTCAGAATAGTAGCGGGATTTGTAGCTGATAAGGCAATTGACCATATATTACCGCTGTTACCTTCTAACGCCCTTTATTATATCACACAGGCCGCCATACCCCGCGCACTCCCTGCGGAAGAACTTTATAAGCTCGCTACAGCAAGCGGACTTGACTGCCGCCTCTGTCCGACTCCTGTAGAAGCATGGCACACAGCTATGACTGAAGCAGCCTCGGACGATATTATCTACGTAGGAGGCTCGACATTCGTAGTAGCTGACTTACTTGCATGGCTTGACTCAGGCGGCCAGCTGGCTGATTAAAAAATTATCTGAAAATAATTCTCCTATACAGACCATGCGTCCGGTAGAATGACAATATTCCACCGGACGCATGGTCTGTATTCTAATAATGTGGTCAGCGTATAGTTTCCCTCACGGGTTTCATGCCGACGCTAATCGTCATTATCTTTATCGTGATTTTTCATTCGCGAATGAGTCTTGGTCTGGTTACTGTTCAAGTCGCGTTCTTCTTTTAAATCGACTTCCTTCTGTTCTGCATCTATGACACGATACTGTAGATAGGCTAAAGATTCGTCAGCCACAATCTTGAAGTTACGCCCGTATCGGCGACGCCATGTACCGTAGAGTGAAAAGAGACCTTTCTTGATATAAGCCTCCACGTACGGATGTACATACATTACGAACTTCTTGATTTGAAGATGATTAACCAGATAATCAAGTTTCTCGTCGAGTTTATCGGTGAACAGTAGTGAAGGCTGGACTTCTCCTCGGCCGTAGCACGACGGACACGTCTCGGCTGTAGTTATATCAAGGGCCGGACGCACGCGCTGGCGTGTTATCTGCATCAGACCGAATTTGCTGAGGGGCAGAATGTTGTGACGGGCCCTGTCGTTAGCCATAACTTCGCGCATGTGATCGAAGAGTGTCTGACGGTGTTCCGGCTTAGCCATATCGATGAAGTCTATGACAATAATACCGCCCATATCGCGCAGACGTAACTGACGGGCTATCTCATCAGCGGCCTTCAGATTAACATCAAGAGCATTCGACTCCTGGTCGGGACTTGCCTTTGAGCGATTGCCCGAATTGACATCAATGACATGCAGAGCCTCAGTATGCTCAATTATGATGTAGGCACCGCTCTTAAATGATACTGTCTTGCCGAAACTACTCTTTATCTGACGAGTGACGTTGAAATGATCGAAGATAGGAATCTCTTTGTTGTAGAGTTTTACAATGTCCTTGGTCTCCGGTGCAATCAGGGTCACATAGTTCTGTATCTGGGTAAAGGTTTCGGGGTCATTAACCCATATACTCTCGAAGGTTGGGCTGAAAATATCACGTATCACGCTCACGGCACGCGAGTCTTCCTCATATATAAGAGCCGGCGGCTGACTACGCTGCATCTTACCTATCGCTTCCTCCCAGCTTTTGACAAGTGTACGCATCTCATGATTGAGCTCAGCTACACGCTTATTTTCTGCCGAAGTCCTTACTATGACTCCGAAGCCTTTGGGCTTTATACTACTGATAAGCTGGCGAAGACGGATTTTCTCTTCAGCTGATTTTATCTTCTGCGAAATCGAGATTTTGTCGCCGAAGGGTATCAGAACCATGAACCGTCCTGTAAACGATAATTCGGTGGTAAGCCTTGGTCCTTTGGACGATATGGGCTCCTTAGCTATTTGCACCATGAGCTCCTGACCGGGCTGTAGAAGGTCCTGTATGGTTCCCGTTTTGGGTATATCGGGCAGTGTCTTGAACTTCGATATGTTAGGCAGACGCTTCTTATCCTCAAGAGCTTCCTTGACGAAAGCCTGATAGGTTGAAAACTGAGCTCCCAGATCGAGATAATGAAGAAAAGCGTCTTTCTCATAGCCGACATCCACGAAGGCAGCATTCAGACCCGGCATTATCTTCTTGACCTTAGCCAGATAGAGATCGCCCACAGCGTATGCTATGTTGCGGCTTTCTTTCTGCAAAGACACAAGACGCGAGTCCTCAAGCAGCGCTATCGAGATGTCTTTCTGCTGTACATCGACTATCAGTTCGCTTTTCATTGGTGTATTATGAAAAAAGAACAAACTGTGGCAGGTCGCGTTCTTAATACGCCACTCACCTGTTTGTTCTTTGAGACTGTAGCTGCCGGCCTCAGACGAGGGCCGGCGGCATGCGTGTCCGTCGTTATTATTTCTTCTTATGACGGTTCTTTCTCAGTCTTTTCTTACGCTTGTGGGTAGCCATTTTATGGCCTTTTCTCTTTTTTCCGCTTGGCATAGTTGTTGTGTTTTTTTATGTGTTGTTATCTTGATGCTTGTCGGACACAAATGATTTCAGCAATTTCGATGTCACGGTCTATACCGTGAAAACCACTTATTTCACCTGGTCCAGAAATACTTTCGAGGGTTTAAATGCCGGTATCTTATGTTCCGGTATCTTGATAGTTGTGTTTTTGGAGATGTTACGAGCAGTTTTCTCTCTTCGTGTCTTCACGATAAAGCTACCGAAGCCACGAAGGTACACATTATGGCCGTTTCCCATAGAGTCCTTCACCACCTCCATAAACTTCTCTACCGTGGACAGCACGGCGGCTTTCTCAAGACCTGTGCTGCGTGAGATTTCGTTTACAATATCAGCTTTTGTCATTTCCGTTGTTAATTATTTCTACCTTTTTACACATTATGTGAGGTATCCGAGGCCAATCATTTCGTATTGGGCTCTTCACCCTCTTACTCTATACCGAGACCAGCTGACGGTCTTGGCTTTTTTGGCGGTGCAAATATCGTAATTTTTTTTATTCTTGACAATATGTTTAAGCTTTTTCGGCTCTTTTTGGCCATTTTTATGGGGTTTCAGACCATGTTTCTACTGCTTCTTATCTTTTTCAGTACCTTTGGAAGACTTAGTACAGCACCGAATCAATAATTATTCACACTATTTCTTATATTATTTCGACACTGACACCTGATAAGGCGTCAAGACGTCCGGACATTTCATCTACCATATCAGCACGCATACGCAGTGTCACACTGCAGACGTTGTCAAACTCACGCTCCGTGACCTCAATACCGGGCAATTTTGATATTTTCATCACTCCGTCAGCAGCTACGTAAGGAAATATAGCCTTTACCGAACGCATTTCATGACATTCCTTACGTCCGGCTGCT
This sequence comes from uncultured Porphyromonadaceae bacterium, assembly GCA_947177575.1. Taxonomy (GTDB): domain Bacteria; phylum Bacteroidota; class Bacteroidia; order Bacteroidales; family Muribaculaceae; genus Lepagella. The sequence continues at coordinate 15,435 of CAMWVA010000003.1, forward strand.
TCAAGCGCCAAACGTGCCGCCTCACGATAAGCCACTATAAGTCCGCTCGTACCCAACTTGATTCCCCCGAAATAACGCACTACGGCCACAACGACATCAGTCAGTTCAAGACTATTGATCTGACCAAGAATAGGTTTACCGGCTGTACCGGAAGGTTCGCCGTTATCATTGAGCTGCCATTCATTGCGTTGTGGTCCTATCATGTAGGCCCAACACACATGCCGCGCATCGTGATAGCGATTTTGCAGCTCTTTGACAATTTCGCGCGCCTCGGCTGCTGAGGCAGCCGGGCGTGCGAAAGCCAGAAAACGACTCATTTTTTCTGTATAGCGTCCTTCACCGGGACCCTCCACAGTATAATACGTGTCCATTAGCCGAAATAACACTCCAGAGCAGACTTGGCTGGATAAAGCAGCATACCGTTAGCTACCTCATTGGCCTTATGCGCACCAAGTTCTTCTTTGACTATTGACAAAGCCCAAAGCAACGAATTGGCAGGACCGTTACCAAGTACAAACTTATCGTCAGTCACAACCGGAGCAGTATCAGGCTCAGCACCTTCAAGCATATTTTCGAAACCGGGATAACAGGTAGCCTTACGTCCTTTGAGCAGTCCGAGCTGACCGAGTACCACAGCAGGCGAGGCGCAGATAGCGGCGATACGGCCATGTGCATCAGCAGCCTGACGGCGTAGCAAGCCCTGCAACGGAGCGAAATTGTACAGATTAGTAGCACCCGGCATACCGCCCGGAAGAACTAACCAAGCTGGATCACTGAATAAGGTATTGTCAAAAAGCACATCGGCATTAACAGTCACACCGTGAGCACCTGCCACTTGAAGAGCCGATGTGATAGATACAGTTTTGACAGGCATTCCGGCACGACGCATTACATCGATTGCTGTCAGCGCTTCTACTTCTTCGAAGCCTTCAGCAAGAAATACAAATGATTCTTTCATTTTTAAGTCTTCTTTTCGTTTATATTAGTTTTTTATGTCAGTCCTTGAGGGCAATACAGTTGGGAGGACGAGGCAAGTGAAGGCAGGACCCACACCTTCATTCTTGATTCGCTAAATTAATACTTATTTTTCATTTTTTTGCTACTTTTGTAAGATTTTTTATCGTTTTTACGATTTTTTTATTTTTCATTTTTATATCCCAAAATATTCTATGCGACTTAAGAATCTTTATCTAAGCGGTATAACATTCATTACTCTTCTCCTTATCACTGTGACAGCCTGCCGAAGACCTGACCCTGCACGGCTGATGCAAGGCATGATATGGAATACAACATTCAGAATTACCTATCTCTCCCAACACAATCTTAACGATTCAATAATGACAGCACTGAATGAAGTCGGACACTCGCTGTCTGTATTTGATACTACTTCACTGGTCAGCCGTGTAAACAGAGCGAAACGTGCCATGGTTGTTGATTCAGCTTTCCGTACAGTATGGCGAGAAGCTATGGCTACGCATCGTGCCAGTCACGGACGCTTTGACCCTACCCTATCCCCTCTGATAACAGCTTGGGGATTCGGACCCGGTCATCAGCCTACCACTGACACTCTGCGTATTGACAGTCTGCTGAATATAGTCGGATTGACTAAGTCACATCTCTGTGGAGATACTTTATATAAAGATATAGCAGAACTACAGTTTAATTTCTCGGCCTTGGCCAAAGGGTTTGGGTGCGATATGGCAGCAGCTGTATTAAAACGCAACGGTGTAAAAGATTTTCTAATCGAAATCGGAGGTGAAATTACAGCTGAAGGCAACAGTCCCAGAGGCACTTCATGGCGTGTATCGGTTGACAAGCCGGTTGCTTCTGACGAAGTAACACACGCCTCGCAACTTGTGGTTAATCTTCCGACACCATGCGGGCTGGCGACAAGTGGAAATTATCGTAACTTTCATACTACTGATTCCGGCAGTCGTTTTGGACACACAATAGATCCCGTATCAGGACGTCCGTGTCTTACCGACGTACTCAGCGCCACAGTGATAGCACCGACATGTATGCAGGCCGATGCTCTTGCTACAGCCTGTATGACTATGGATTCAAAGTCAGCGATGGCTATGGCCGATAGTCTGAGACGCCCTGTAATGCTTGTACTCGCCGATTCATCTGTATATATGTCCTCCTCATTTTCAGCTCTTGTTAAAAAAGAACCTTAGTTTCAGACATCTTAAAATATTTGAATAACACATTTGAAGAAGTAAGAAACAAAACAATAAAAAAATTTAATTAACTTTGCAATCGGATTGACAAAGGACAATCCATAATATTTCGGAAAAAATAAGAAGCGTTATGCTTATCTTGTTAGTTTGAGAACCTGAGAAATTCACAATTGAGCAAGAGGTCAGCATAGTGGTTCTCACGCATATAGCGTGGGCTACTCTGTTACATCTGCTCACAGGTTTTCTCAGGACCTTCAAACTAAGACGTGGCATAGTTGGCTCACGTTTCTTTTATTGCTATTTTAACCTCAGAGCCAACGGGCGCCTCTATATGGATATGAGAAATATTATCATTCCTTTTCTTTCCGTCAGCTGCCTCTTTATCTCAGCCTGCAGCAGCAACGACGAGCCTAAAATTCCGGCCAATACCATCACTCTCAACATGATGAATGACACTGAAGGTCAAACTACCATAGGGGGTTCGGATGTATATATCAACAGCGCAAACAACTTTACTACCAATACATGCGGAATTGTGAATCTCGGCAGTAACGGAAATTTCAATCAGAATCCTAATCTTTCACAGATAGCTCAGGAAGTCGCAGTCATTCCCGGAGATTACTACCAGATTGTTCTCGCAAGTGATATAAAAAATATTGCCGGTCAGCGCGCATACCCTCTGAATACTAATTTCTATAGTGTCTACGTGGATTCATGGATTTACGATAAGGACAAAGAAATATCAGGAGCAAAGATTGAGTATGCGGAGTGTTTTCCTGAAACGAAAAAACTACCGGACTGGGATTCGGTCATAAACATCGAACTTCATTCCGGTTGGAATGACCAGAACGAATATGCAACATATAGCTTTGCACCGGATGTAGAGATTGATCCTTATTTCGAAATCTACGACTTTGAATACTCTGACCTCAGCGACTACCTTAAAGTTGATAGCAGCCGTAATCTAATGACTTTCACCAATACCTCCAATCATAGAGGTAAAGTCGAGATTATTGTACGTGTCAGATACGAAAGTATTTTCTCACGTGTACATCTAATAGTCAAATCACTTGCTTATGATTACGATGAATAAACTTATAAGATGCGGTTTATTACTGGCAATTATACTTTTGTCCACCTGCACTACGTCAAAAAGTACTGTTTCAACTACCGTAGATCTGTCTAAATATGAATACGCTTCGGTAATAAATAACGACACGTATCATATCCCGGCTGAACTGATAGAATACGAAATCCAACTGTTCGATGCTATAGAAGCATCACGACTACAACTGGTCAATGATATGCGTATCTATGAGCTGACACCTCAGCAACAGGAGAAGCTGTTATTAGTCAAATACGGAGTTAACCATGATAACACGGAAGCTATAGTAACAGTAAACTTCATTGACTATATGACCGGTCGTCCTGTGGCATCATGTCGCGGAGCATTCGGGTTAGGTATTGATCATGGCAAAGACCTCAAAGGTGCTATCAAAAGAGTTGCAAAACAGATTTCCGATACCTTTCCGCAAAAAAATTAAATATATAGCTTACCTCCTGCCTTTGCCGAATTCTTTAAAGTTGTCAATCCCTGTTATATACATCATTGTAGACCGGTTGCCACAGAGTATAGGAATATTATGAACAAAATCAGGATATGCAACGTTTCAAATCGTGAGAGATAGGCTTGGGTTACTTTTAACCCGTCATTTATAAACTACATCTATCATAAACAATAAAATTCAAGACTATGAGCTTCATCTGGTATATTATTATTGGCATTGTTTCCGGTGCGGTAGCCGGCAAGCTAATGCGTGGCGGTGGCTTCGGACTTATTGTAAATCTGGTTGTAGGTATCATCGGAGGCGTATTAGGAGGCTGGCTTTTCGGTCTGATAGGTATATCCACTTCCAGCATAATCGGTAATCTTATCACTTCTGTAGTAGGTGCCATATTCCTACTTTGGATAGTAGGCCTTCTGAGCCGTTCAACTAATAGATAGCGATTTCCCAATCAGTTTACCAACAAAAGCAATATAAAAATAAAGAGTCTTAAAATCATGATTTTAAGACTCTTTATTTTTATATTGCTTTATGAAACCGGAAAATAAGAATCTTGCGGAGTTAGACTACAATTTTAAATAAACAAAGCGTGAAGAAGAATTGGTAAATAAAGACATTAAATACTATTAATCTGTTAAATTCCGTTATATAAGTTACCAAATGAGAGTTTGTCTACAGGAGGTTTTCCACCAGAATCATTTATAATAATATGCAGCAAATAAAGATTCCCGAAGTTAACGTCACTCTATGGGATAAATACAAAGTTTCTTTTGTTCCCCACCACGATGTCAACATTATCGTGGGCCTTAACGGTAGTGGAAAAACTACGCTATTGTCCGAAATAGAAAAGAAAATCCTTAAGAATACAGAAAATAGATTATCCTACATTTATATACCTTCTGTTGATAATCTTATAGTAAGAGATAAACGTAAAAAAGCGACCGCACTTTCTCAGGACTTGGATTCATACATTTACGATATGAAGACCGGTCCATCTCTTATGTATTATAGAATGTCAATGCTTGATGCACCAGTCTCTGTACAGTCAAAAGTAAGAGAGAGAATTAATTTTTTCTGTGACATAGTAAATAGTCTTTTTAAAGATACCGGTAAACATATCGAAATAGAAGGTAATAAATTTATAATTGATTCCAATAATTCTTCACTGTCGATAAACAACTTATCTTCTGGAGAAAAACAATTGCTACTGATTCTGCTACGTGTTTTCCTCTTAGATGAAAAGGAATCTGTTATATTAATAGACGAGCCGGAAAATTCGCTTGATATAAGTTGGCAATATAAATTAATTGATTTGTTGGTCAGTCTAAATCATAATGCCCAATTCTTTATTACTACACATTCACCCAGTATTTTCGGAGCAGGTTGGGGAGACAAAATTATTTATATGGAGGATGTGACCACTAATATTAAGTAAGTTATTATGAGTCGAATAGAAGATCAAGCGAACTACTATAAAAATCTTCATTTACGAGATAGAAGCATTATTGCAGTGATACATATTGAAGATGAAGCTGATAAAGAATTTTGGAATGTTCAGTTGCAGAATGTAAGAATTGGACATTATTATTTTATTTCACACAGTAAAAATGATAACGGAGTTGAGACAAAGGGGTGTGAACAATGTTTAAAATATCGTCAATATACTAATCGACAATTCTTTATTTGTATAGACAGTGATTTACGTCTGCTATGTCAGGAAGATGGATTGACTTCAGAAAACTATATAGCCCAAACCTATGCTTATTCCTGGGAAAATCATTTATGTGAAGCAGAACATTTACAACTGAGATTCAGTCAAAAATTAAAAGAAACTGACTTTAACTTTGTGAAGTTTCTAAGTGCATTTTCAAGAATAGTTTATAAACCACTTCTTTACCTTGTATATTATCAGACTCCTGAATTAAACAGTCTTTGGAATATAAAGATATTCAATAAATGTATTCCCCTTCAACCTTCGCAGAAAGATTTAGCAGATAATGGAACCTTGTACCTACAAAAGATAAAGCAACTTTTTGATACCACTCTTTCTTCTCTCTCATTATATCTTCCAGATAATTTTGCAATAGAAGGTCTAACACCTGATAACGCATATCTTCACATACAAGGCCACCAACTTTACAATCTGATTAACCATATAGGCACAAGAATATGTAAAGGAGAAAGAGTCGGTTTTAAATCACAGATATTAGATGAGAAATTCCCTACTTCCGGCTATAAGGAGATAGAAGATGTACAATCAGATTTAAGAACAATTCTGGCTACTTAGCACAAATTAAAATCTTTAGAAATAAGAAAGTTATCATTTAGGACTGTTGTCTAAATGATAACTTTCTTATTTCTAAAGAGAAACTTTAGTAGGCTATGTTTTAAGAATAGATATTTCAGCGTAGCAGACGGGGAGCCTGAAGAAGAACACCTAAATTGATACCGAAATTCCAGTTACCGCCTGGCGATGAGAGATAATTGCCGTAAACGGCAAGACTGCCGAAGGAGAAATTGTAGACAGCGGCAAGTTCACCGATAAACTGAGGATTACGGAACCAACCTGAGTGACGAGCCATATCATTAGCACCCGGTACTACTTTACGAATAGGTACATATCCATAGAAATCACCACGTAATTGAAGGCGCTGCATCGGTGACCACACCGGCATAACACCAACTGCCAGATAATTATCCGCACGGAAAGCAGGATTAAAGTAGTTGCGTGTTGAAGGTGTAGGCGCAAAACTGGCAGCATGTATCATCGTAGCTGTATAATGCTGATTGAGATGCTGAAGCGTCAGCAGTCCACAGGCAGAAGCACCTATATTTACATTCTTGATAAGCGGGAAAAACTGTTTCCATTCACCCTGTATCGAAGCACGATAACGATAGTCATAAGTATCGGACTGCTCAGAAGACGGTATACCACCATCAATATAGCGATCACCTTCATGCGATAGCTGAATACTCGTCTTTACATTACGTCCTTGATTAGGATACATAATATCATTTAGGGTATTGTATTCGTATCCGACTTCTAACGCCCCTACACGGTAACGGCTACGGTCTTTCTTACGGTCAGTATAGTCAGTTACACCTATCGAATAATATTTGTCTTCAAGCCAGCCGTATGCCGCACGTACGTAACCTATCGAAGGCATATTCATTGACCAGCTGTAACCGAGACGGAAGAAGGTCTCGTTATCAGTTATGAATGAAGGCGTCGAACTCTGATAGAACAGAAGCTCGCTGTCATAATATTTCTGTCGGCTGGCAACAAAATCAAAACGCAACATCGAGGGTATATTGGTGTGAAGGGCAAATTTAGCAGTTGCCATACCGGCATAATATGTCTGTCCTATCCAGCCGCGCAAGTCGACATCAAGCGAATTGAAACTCAGTGTATGATAACCCAAGTCAACGTATAACTGACTTTGTGTTGAGGTGGTAATCCAACCACCCACACCTATCTTCCACGGATTTTTGATACTGGCCTCAAGCAACAGAGTATTATTGCCGTCTTTACCGAATCGGGCCTGCGGCCACAGATTTTCGAGTTTACCTGAAGTTACAGCACGGTAATAAGCATCTTGTACCTCATTTATATTTATCTTTTCACCGGCTATAGGCTGAAACAATGAAGTCAGATAATGACTCTGAGACGGTGTAGCACCCGTAATCTCGACCTTGTCGAAAGTCAGCGTCGGCGTCTTAGCCGCGTAACTGTTGCGACGCTCAGTGACTTCGCTCAGAGGGCGACGTGCGGGAAGACGTTTTTTGATTGAGTCAACCATTGCCAGACCGGTACGGTATCCTATCTCATAGATTTGTTGTGACTGTTCGAAATCAAGTACTCCGAATTGAAGTACCGGGACATCTATCTTTACACCTTCGGCAGCCGGCAGACTATAATCATTATTCTGAATTATCATATCTGACAGCTGAGAATAGAGATTGTTGGCCTGAGGCTTACCGTCGGGCTTAGAGACTGCGACACCGATTATAAAGTCAGGATTAAAATCCTCGCGCATCACATCTACAGGGAAATTATCATAGATACCACCGTCGTACACCAGCACACCGTCCATCTCAATAGGTTTGAATACTAACGGAAAACTCATCGAGGCACGTACGGCATCGCCTAACGAACCGTCATGACACACAATCTTATGTTTGTGGTACACGTCTGAACACACACAGCGGAAAGGCACAAAAAGATTATTGAAGTTCTCGCCACACTGTTCTGTGTAAGGAGCATAGAGACGTAAAAACTCTATATTCATCGGCAGCGGACTTATAAGGTGTGCCGGGATAAGTTGTCCAGCTATATTGTTGGTGACAGTACTGTCTCGAAGATTCAGATTGATTTCAACCCATTGGGGTGTAGCCTCGGGAGCTGTAAGTAATGAAATCTCTTTGGGATTGATGATACCGGTGCTCCAGTAATGGAAATCAGGCTGAGTGAACAGATGCAGCATCTGTTCAGGATTCCAACCGCAGGCATAAAGACTACCTACTATAGCACCCGCCGACGTGCCGGTCACATAATCGATAGGAATATCATTATCCTCAAGGGCTTTGATAACACCGATATGAGCCACACCCTTGGCGCCACCGCCACTTAGCACAAGACCCACACGCTGTCTGCCTGAAGAAGAGGCATTGCCCGCAGGTGTAGTGCCGGTAGTATCGGCAGCTGTCGCACATATACCTACGCCCAATATTGTCAGAGTAGTAAACAGTAACCGCTTCAGTTTTCTATGTCGTAGTTTCATAATCTGGTTATAGTTTATCATGGCTTTCCCGTTCTCACCTATTTCCCTGCTTCAGTTATATAGGAATCCTTGAAACCAAGGAAGTAAAGCACACCGTCAATACCGATAGTCGAAATGCTCTGTCCGGCCTCAGCCTTAACCTTCGGCTTAGCATGGAAGGCTATACCAAGTCCGGCTTCCGAAAGCATCGGCAAGTCATTGGCTCCGTCACCTACAGCTATAGTCTGAGCAATGTTTATATGCTCTACCTGTGCCAATAGGCGCAACAACTCCTTCTTACGCTGACCATCTACGATGTCACCGAGATACCGTCCGGTCAGTTTACCATCTTCACCGACTTCCAGTTCATTGGCATACACATAGTCAAAACCGAATTTCTGCTTCAGATATTCGCCGAAATATGTAAAGCCGCCTGATAGTATAGCTGTCTTATAACCTGAACGTTTGAGTACTTCCATAAGACGTCCGAGTCCTTCAGTGATAGGTAGATTCTCGGCTATATCTTTCATTACCGACACATCAAGACCCTTCAGAAGCGCAACACGCTCAGTAAAACTCTCGCGGAAGTCTATCTCACCACGCATGGCACGGGCGGTGATTTCGCGTACCTGTTCTCCTACACCGGCACGGTCAGCCAGTTCGTCTATAACCTCAGTGCCTATAAGTGTTGAGTCCATATCAAAGCATATAAGTCGGCGGCTGCGGCGGTAAATAGTATCTTCCTGCATAGAAATATCAAAATCAAGCTCAGCAGCCGTATGCATCAGTTGCTGCTGCATCAGAGTACGGTCAGCGGGAGTACCGCGTACCGAAAACTCGATACAGCTCTTCGTAGCCGGTTGTTCGGCCTCATCAAGAGGCGGACGACCGGTCAGACGCCGTATGTTGTCAATGTTAAGTCCTTGTTCGGAGATAATACGCGCTGTGGCTGAGATCTGTTCTGCCGTCAGCTTCCGACCGAGTATAGTAATTACATAACGGTTCTTACCCTGACGCGATACCCACTGTTCATAGTCCTGTTCCGAGACTATGCTGAACTGTACCTGCACACCGAGGTCCTTGCTCTTGAACAATATCTCCTTCAATATGTCGCCGCTGCGCTTTGAATCTGTTTTAAACAGTATACCAAGAGAGAGATGATGATGTATGTCGGCCTGACCCATATCAAGTATGGCGGCATCATGACGCGCAAGCACCTCAGTGAGGGCAGCCGTCAGTCCGGCACGGTCAGGACCGGAAATATTTATGAGTATAAGTTCACGTTCACTCTGTGATTGTGTGGAATCCTGTGACATAGCAGTAAGATTTGAATTACGTTTTCTTAATACCTGCTCCGTTGAGGAGTTTTAAACTACAGACCTTAAGATTAGAGGCCGATGATGCAATATCATTAACAAAGCCTTTCACTTACGACTGTTTTTTTTCTTTTTTGTATCTTTCTTAGTACTGGATTTACCGGCTTTATCGTTTTTGGATTTAGGGGTAGAGACCTTACGTGTACGTGCTGATTTTTCCTGACGGGCTTTTACTACGGCTGCTTCAGGACGCAAACCGGCAACCTGTTCGGCACTGTCGGCATAATCAGCTTCGGCAGCCATACCGAAATATTTAGCTGCCTTAACAACGTTACGCTCCACACCCTTACCATCACGCAACATAGAAGCATAACGGTAAGCGCCTTCAGGACTGCCATGCTCGGCTGAACGCCAGTAGTATTCGGCTGCTATACGGTCATCCTGTAGCACACCTTGTCCTTGTTCGAACTGACGTCCGATATTTAGCATCGCCTTAGCGTGACCATTTGAAGCAGCCTTGCGAAACCAGTAAGACGACTGCTCATAATTCTGACGCACCCCGTATCCATCACGAAACAGACATCCTATATCATACTGTGCTTCGCAATTACCTGCTTCCGAGGCCTTACCGAACCAACGCCAAGCTTCATTAAAATCACGTTCGGTACCTGTACCGGTCAGATAGCACAGCGCCACCATACGCATAGCCTCACTGTCTCCCTGATTCGCTTCACGGACATAGCGCCCGTAGTCAGCTGCATTCAACACCTGATCAGCAGGCTCAAGATTCTCGACCTTACTGTAATCTATGAAATTGGCATATTGCGACAGATCCGGATTCTGTGCCATAACCTCATCGGTGCCACACAGAGATAGGGACATTAATAGCAATAGAGTACAGTAACCACTACGAAGTATATTGTTGGTCTTTATCATTATTTTCTTTAGTCTTTTGTAATCTGATGTTTAGGAGTAACCGACGCATTAAGACCGGACCCGGCCGTTCGTCTGTGTTCCGTCAGACGAGGGCCGGGTCCGGAAGAATTATCTTACTCTTTAATTTGTTGTGATGCCGGATAGCGGATTACTTTTCATCACGTGCAGCCTGAGCAGCCTCACGGTCCATAGTCTTCACTTTGGCAGTGAGATCAGTTATCTCCTCTTTGAGACGGGCAATCTTACGCTCGAATTCGGCTACCATAGAATTACCGGCTTTCGACTTCACACTGAAGAAACCGAGATTATTCTCAAGAGTCTGAAGTTCACCTTTCTTAGTTTCTATAGAACGCACAAGTCTGTCACGCTCGCTAAGAGGAGCACCGCCACGATCAGAACGGTTGCCGCCACGGTTGTCATTACGTCCGCGACGGGAATCACGGCGCTGGTCGCGACGGTCAAGGCTATCGTAGAACTCATCACACAGACCACGATATTCATTATAGATTTCGTCCATCACTTTATGAGGTACAAAACCTATGCTTTTCCACTCTTCCTGAAGAGCGCGTACATCGGGGAGTACTTCACGACGGTTTTCAGTCTCAAGCAGCTCACGCAGACGTGCTATAATGTTGCGCTTGGCCTCAAGATTGGCGTTCTCTTCCTGATGCCGAGCATTGAAGGTCTTTTTACGCTCGCTGTAGAACTTATTGCAAGCGGCATTGAAACGCTCCCACAGAGCTTCACCCTGCTTGCGGGCTATGTGACCGGTCTTCTTCCACTCGGCCTGCAATTCGGCCATAGCTTCTACGTTTTTGCGGTCAGACACGTCGCTGAGCAGCGCCTCGGCACGTTCGATAAGTTCACGCTTCTTAGCTACATTAGCAGAGTTATCCTCACGGGCTTGCTTATAATATTCCGCCTTACGGGCGAAGAATGTGTCACAGGCCTGACGGAAACGTGCGAAAAGAGCTGTATTGGTCTTACGTGAAGCAAAACCGAGCTGACGCCAGCGTGTCTGTATATCTTTCACTGTAGCTGTGGCAGCATCCCATGCCTGATAACCCTGAAGGCTGTCAGGATTGATAGCCTCTACCTCAGCACACAGAGCCAGTTTGGCAGTCTCGTTGGCCTGTTCTTCGGCCTTACGTGTCTCGAAATAATCCTGATGACGTTTATTGATGACAGTCGAAGCCTTCTTGAACTGTTCCCATATCTCTTCACGTACTTCTTTGGCTACCGGGCCGGTCTCACGCCATGCCTCATGCAGAGTCTGAAGCTTACGGAAGGCGGCAATCACATCGGCCGCTTCGGTCAGAGCTTCGGCCTGTTCGATAAGGGCACGTTTTGCCTCAAGATTTTTCTTGAAGTCGAGGTCACGCAGCTCCTTGTTCATCTTCAGACGGTCAAAGAAAAGTTCTTCTACCTGCTGATAAGCCTTCCAGATTTCGGTTTCGTTAGTGGGAGGCACATCACCTACCTGACGGAATTCCTGCTGAAGTTCATGAAACTTACTGAAGTGCAGATTGATGTTGTCTATGTCTTCGGCCAGGGTCTGCAGACGTGCGATGATGTCCTGTTTTTTCTCAAGATTGGCCTGACGGCGTTCAGCCTCCGCCTCCAGATATGCATTGCGTTTCTCGCGGAAGGCTGACAGCAATTCTTTCAGCTCGTTTTCCTTTGCATCAGGAGTAGCCGAGAATGTCTCGGGGGCATTGCCGGCTTCGACGTATGCCGCAAGCTCCTGATTGTCTTCGCGGTTGCGTATCAGGAAGAAAGCCTTTTTGATAGCGGCTACCTCGCGGTTGGCATCGGCACGGTCATTAGCCACAATACCACGCAGGGTCTCAATGAGTTCTTCTTTAGTCATGGAGTGAAGCTTAGGCAGCGATTCGGGCTGCTCTTCGATGTTGTCGATAGCTTCGTCGGCTGCCTCAGCCATGTCAAGAGCGGGCGATGTGGTTTCTGCACATTCTTCTGCAACACACTCTTCTGCGGCAATTTCTGCAGCGGGGGTCTGGATCTCCTCAGGAGTCCTCAGTTCGTTGTCAGTCATATCTGGGAGTTAGAGTTATGGCGCCTGCGTCCGGTACAGACTCTCTCCGTGAGTCCTCCCGGCGGAACCGCGCCGGCGCTTTGGGTCTTATTGGTTTGTTGTTCTGTTGTGTTATGAGCTACTATCATTTATCAAGTATAGTAGCCTTGATTATACGTACATCTTCGAGCGGGCGGTCTGAACTGTCAGTCTCTGTCTGCTGTATACGGTCTATTACGTCCATACCTTCTATTACCTCACCGAAGACAGTGTAGGCACCGTCAAGATGCGGTGCTCCGCCTTCGGTGGTATATACGTCGATAACCTCCTGAGGTATGGATTGCACCGGTGCGTTCTGTTCGGTGTCAGCTATGAGGCGCTGACGAAGTGCATCGAGGCCTTCCTTATCACCGGCACGCTGCAGCATGTCTATCTCTTCCTGATGCTGCTGACATAGCTGACGGAAATAAGACTGAAACTGAGCCTGCTTCTGACGTTCCTGCATAGCTTCCATCTCACGTGCGCTGTAAGTACGGCCGGTCACAATATAAAACTGTGAACCTGACGAACGCCTTTCGGGGTTGACATTATCGCCTGTACGCGCAGCAGCCAGTGCACCTCGGCGATTGAAATGACGCGGATATTCTATCTCGGCCGGTATTGTGTAATCGGGCGAGCCGGCTCCGAGCCGCTGGCCCGGTTTTGCCTCACGCGAGTCGGGGTCGCCTGTCTGCACCATAAAATCCTTGATGACGCGGTGAAACAGCAGCCCGTCATAATAGCCTTCTGTCACAAGCTTCACGAAATTATCGCGATGCTGCGGGGTATCGTCATAGAGCATCACCTTCACCGGACCCTCAGTCGTAAGCAACTCGACTACGGGGCCTGCCTTAGAGGTTGGAGTTGTCATGTTGGGTGTGACTTGTTGTGCCAGCTCGCTCATTACGGCGACAGCCAGCAGGGTGATTATTAAAAATAACTGTCTCATTACTTTGTTCTATTGGTATATTACGACACAGGCCGCTGTGTTTTTAGCACTTAGGACGGACGTTCGTAGATGCGCTTATAGATACGGCGGAAATTGTCGTCACTGGCACGTAATTCCTCGGCACGTTCCATATAATCGGCACCCCATATAGCTTCAAGCAGCGAACCTATGTAACGACGCTCACGGTCCTTGTCAATAGCCCCTTCTATAAGAAGAGGTAGCCACGGCTCGTAGCGTTCATAGTCCATCGCACTCAGAAAACGAGCGCTACTGGCCAGAAACTGACCTGTAGTGTCCACTTTGCGTAGATTGGCGACAAGGGCGTCCATCTCTGCATCACAGCTGTTACTGTTGTTGACGATATATTCGTATGTTTCCATACCGTCAGGGTCGTTTTCTAATATCTTTTGTAGGTCGTTCATTTTTGCGGTTAGATAATAATCTGCAAATGTAGGCATATTTGTGAAATTATTAATATTTTTCGGTTTATTTTTTGCTTACATTACCCCAAAGTCTTTAATATTTGCCCCTTTTTTATTAATTTTGCAGAGTTTTAAGGTCATCTAAGCCCCTACGGAGGCTCTCAGGACCACTCTTACAATTAATGATTTTTCCTCTCAATAAAGATATGGATAATCCGAAATTTGCTATAGTCGTAGGTCGCCAGTATGGTGCCGGCGCCAGACGTCTGGCTTCCGAGCTGGCCCGACGTCTCGGAGCTTCCTATTACGATAAGGAACTGCTTGATGAGGCGGCCAAGCGTCTGGGCTATGATCTGAGCCTATTCTCAGCAGCCGACGAACGACGGCCTTCTATGCTGCGAGGTATGTGGCTGCATGGTTTCGGCATGGGAGGTAATACCGACGCATTGTCAGGCGAGACACTTTTTCAGGTGCAAGCCGATGTGTTACGTGATATCGCCGAGCGCGACAACTGCGTTATCGTAGGACGTGCTGCCGACTATGTGCTACGGCATCACCCTAATATGGTAAGTATTTTTCTACATGCTCCGGCAGAGCATAGAGCAGCAAACATCGTAGCCCGTGGCGAGTGCCGTAATCTGACAGATGCTGCTGATATGGCTCGACGTCATGACCGCCGCCGCGAAGAATTTTATAATTACTTCACAGGAAGTCACCGCTGGGGACGCGCACATAACTATGACCTTACTCTTGATGCCTCACGTATCGACCCTGATACCCTGACAGAGATTGTCATGGCTTATCTCACTGCCCGAGGCATAAAACCCGTAGAAAGCAAAAACTAAGCTCTAATATAAATAAATATAGGCAGAGGTGCGGTCTGTCGCTTGCCGTCATTATATGCGGCAAGAGGAAAGTCCGGGCAACTCAGAGCAGCGTGTTTCCTAACCGGAAGCCGGGGGCGACCCCGGGGATAAGTGACAGAAAACAACCGCCGTGCTCCTACTATCGGACACGGTAAGGGTGAAAAGGCGGGGTAAGAGCCCACCGGCCTGGCTGGTGACAGTCGGGGCCGCACATCCCACGTGTTGCAAGGCCAAATATACCGGCAGTTAAGGATTGCTCGTCCATTGCCGGGGGGTAGGCTGCTTGAACCGGCTGGCAACAGTCGGTCTGGATAAATGACAGACACCGTCGGCTCGTTTTGAAGTCATCGGTACATAACCCGGCTTACAACATCTCTGCTTTTTTAACAACGGTTCATATCCAAATGATATGGACCGTTGTTTCTTATATATGAAGTCTCCTCATTTTTCCTACTGCTTTAATTTTATTCCTATTCCGCCACTATGAAACAATCTAACGGTAAAAAAGACAAACCCTCTCTTTTCAGCCGCCTTTATGACAAGGCAATGGCTTTCTATGAATACTGCACCGTCGGGGTGTGGCGTTCATCACGACGCTCCTTCAGCGTCACTGTTATAAAGACCGCCGGGCTGTCAGTACGCTCTTTTCTCGACCGAGGCCTGCAGGATAAGTCTACTTCACTTACTTACAATACAGTGCTGGCTATCGTGCCGGCCTTAGCTCTGGTTTTCGCAATATGCCGGGGATTCGGATTTCAGAATCTTCTGGCCGAAACGCTGCGACAATATATTCCCGGGCAGGAAAAGGCTGTCGATACGGCTCTGTCATTCGTAGACTCTTACCTCAATCAGGCCTCACAAGGCATATTTGTAGGTATTGGTTTGGTAATGCTGCTATGGACTCTCATATCACTGCTGTCAAACATCGAAGAAGCCTTCAACAATATATGGGCTATCAAGCGTGACCGTACTTTCTTCCAGAAAGTCACCGACTACATTTCGCTTTGTCTTATAGTACCTATACTTTTGATATGTTCTTCAGGTCTGTCGATTTTTATGTCTACCACTCTGCAGGAGAAGCTTCATCTCTCCTTTCTCACACCGCTGATAAACATAGCTCTCGAACTTTCGCCTTTAGTTATGGTATGGCTTGCTTTCTCACTTAGTTATCTGCTTATTCCGAATACCAAAGTGGAATTTAAGTGTGCAGCCATATCGGGAGCTATATGTGCCATAATGTTCCAGATACTACAGCTGTTATTTGTCAACGGTCAGATTTATGTGGCTAAATATAATGCTATATATGGTTCGTTCTCTTTCCTGCCCCTTTTGCTGATATGGCTCCAGCTCTCATGGCTTATACTGCTGTTCGGGTGTGTACTGACCTATTCGCTCCAAAATGTATTTGCATTTAATTATCTCGGACAGGTATCTGAAATCAGTCCTTCCTACATGCGTCAGATTACGATAGCCGTCACAACCATAATAGTGCAGCGCTTCAATAATGGTCTTGCTCCGATGAGCCGCAACGATATTTCGACAGCATACGGTATACCGGTACGTCTGGTAGGCTACATCTGCGACCGCCTTAAAAAAGTCGGTCTGGTAAATTTCGTACTGCTTAAAGACGATATTCTTGGTATGACTCCTGCCATAGAGCCTGATAAATTTACCATAGGTTCCGTATTCCAGGCACTCGACAATAATGGAGACAGTGATTTTATTCCTGACTTCAATGAGCTTTATGCACCGATGATTAAGGCTACCACATCTACAACGGAGCTTTTCTATGACGCCGGTGACGATGTAAAACTGGTATCGTTGCCATTGCCGACACCTGCACAGGTAACCGAGATACGCCAGCGTCAGACTTCGGATACTGCTTCGTGATGTCCTACATACGTTGCATCTCAGCAAAGATATGTTGCACCTCATCGTGACTGCAAAATTATTTTTATTTTTTAGAGCATGTTTTCAGTTTTTCTTTTGAATTAGTTTGCCTCGTTCAAAAGTTTCAACTATCTTTGTGACAATCTTCTCAAACAATGATAAAGCGAATCCAAGATTAATACATGCCTCCCCTCCTGCATGGATCCGTTCAACTTCCCTTGAAAAACGAAATCTTTTATAATAGAAACCTCCATGAGTTACCTTAAATTTGACAAGAACCTGATGATAAATCTGGAGCAAAGCCTCACTAAAGAGATGCTGCGCACCAACAAGTCAGGGGCATATCACTGTACGACCATCGTGGGGTGCAACACCCGCAAGCAGCACGGTCTGCTCGTCATTCCGATTCCGGAGATGGACGACAAGGCGCACGTGCTTCTGTCATCGCTCGATGAGACTATCATACAGCACGGCGCTCCTTTCAACATGGGTCTTCATCAGTATGGCAACGGCATTTTCAGTCCTAACGGCCATAAATACATACGCGAGTTCACATGCGAGTCAGTACCTACAATGACCTTCCGTGTAGGTGGTGTTATATTTACTAAGGAAAAAGTATTCATCTCGCACGAAAACCGTATCCTTATCAAATACACTCTGGTCGAGGCCCACTCCGAAACTACGATGCAGTTCCGTCCGTTCCTTGCCTTCCGTAACGCCAATGACCTTGTGATGGAGAACAGCTCTATCAACACTGCCGTTCGCGACGTGCCTGACGGCATCGCCACCTGCCTTTATGAAGGCTATCCTGAATTGTTTATGCAGTTCAGTAAGCCTGTGAAGTGGGTTAACGACGGTCATTGGTATAAAGGTATAGAATATTTTAAGGACCGTGATCGCGGCATTCCTTACAAAGAGGACCTATGGGTGCCCGGATATTTTGAACTGCCTATCAAGAAGGGCGAATCAATTATCTTCTCTGCTTCTACATTTGAATGTGACCCTGCCACCTTCGAAAGCACATACGAAGCTGAACTCCTTACCCGTACTAACCGCACCAGCTTCTACAACTGTCTTAAGAACTCAGCAAAGCAGTTCTATCTGAAGAATAAGACCGGTATGTATATCATGGCCGGTTATCCTTGGTATAATGTACGTGCACGCGACGAACTCATGGCGCTTCCGGGCTGTACACTTGCCATAGATCATAAGGAGGACTACGAACTTATACTTGACACATTCCTCGAGGCTCTGAAGCGTTTCCTTGACAAAGGTGAAAAAGACAAAACCATACACGAAATCGACCTGCCGGATATTCCTCTCTGGACTATCTGGGCCATACAGCAGTATCGTCGCACTGAAGGTCTGAACGCCTGCCGTGAAAAATACGGCAGCACACTGCGTTTCCTTGTCGATACTATCCGTGCCGGTAAAGTACCTAATCTGTATAATAATCCTAACGGGCTGCTTTCAACCGACGGCTCGCAGAAGCCTGTGACCTGGCTGTCAGCATCAATCAACGGACACCCCATCATACCGCGTACAGGTTATGTAGTTGAATTCAATGCTCTGTGGTATAATGCTCTGCGTTTCGTGACTTCGCTCTATGCTGATGATCCCGAACATACAGAGTATGTAGCAGACCTCAATGCACTGGCCGATAAGGTAGGTGAATCATTTGTAAATACATTCCTTAACGAACACGGCTATCTTTACGATTATGTAAACGGCAGCTACACCGACCTTGAAGTTCGTCCGAACATGGTTATAGCTATAGGTCTGGAATATTCACCCCTAAGCCGCAGCCAGCGCAAGAAAGTACTTGACCTCTCTACACGTGAGCTTCTCACACCTAAGGGCCTTCGTTCGCTCAGTCCTAAGAGTTACAACTACCGCCCCACATACGTAGGCGGTCCCGTAGAACGTGAGTATGCTGTCCATCAGGGTCCCGCACGTCCATGGCTGTTCGGCTTCTATGCCGATGCTTATTTCAAAGTATTCGGTGTGTCAGGTCTGGGCTTTATCGAGCGTATGCTCATAGGTTATGAAGACGAAATGACCGAGGGCTGTATCGGCTCACTGTCAGAGATGTACGACGGAAATCCTCCCTACACCGGACGAGGTGCCGTCAGCACTGCCAAGAATGTGGGCGAGATTCTCCGCACACTCAAGAATGTAAAGGAATTAAACAAACTTCAAAACGATCAATACAGTAAATGAAGGCACTGATGTTCGGGTGGGAGTTCCCACCTCATATTCTCGGAGGTCTCGGCACAGCCTCTTACGGACTCACCAAGGGCATGCACGCCAATGGCGACATGGACATCACTTTTGTCATTCCTAAGCCCTGGGGTGACGAAGAGAAAGGGTTTGCCCAGATCATCGGCGCCTGCAACACCCCTGTGGCCTGGCGCGATGTCAACTGGGACTTCGTAGAGCAGCGTATAGGCAAATACATGAGTCCGCAACTCTACTATGACCTGCGCGACCATATTTATGCCGACTTCAACTATATGCATCTTAATGATCTGGGATGCATCGAGTTCTCAGGTAAGTATCCCGATAATCTCGTCGAGGAAATCAACAACTACTCCATAGTAGCAGGTGTCATAGCCCGCACTATACCTTGTGACATTATCCATGCACATGACTGGCTTACCTATCCTGCCGGCATACATGCTAAGAATGTCACCGGTAAGCCGCTCGTGATTCATGTGCATGCCACTGACTATGACCGTTCGCGCGGTAACGTAAATCCTACCGTATTCGGTATTGAGAAAGACGGTATGGAACATGCAGATCACATCATCACCGTGTCGAATCTCACTCGTCGCACAGTAATCGAGAAGTACGGTATCAATCCGGATAAAGTTAGCACAGTGCACAATGCTGTGATACCTCTGGACGACGAACTTCTTAACCTTAAACGTAGCGAAAGCAAAGACAAGGTCATCACTTTCTTAGGCCGTATCACCATGCAGAAGGGGCCTGAATATTTCGTCGAGGCAGCAGCCAAGGTACTTCAGAAAAATAAGAATGTCCGCTTCGTAATGGCAGGTGGCGGCGACATGGAGCAGGCTATGATTCGTCTTGCAGCCAAGCGAGGTATCTCTGACCGTTTCCATTTTACAGGCTTCCTTAAGGGTAAAGATGTTTACCAGATGTTCCGTGACTCCGATGTGTACGTTATGCCTTCGGTTTCGGAACCGTTCGGTATATCGCCGCTTGAAGCTATGGAAATGGGCGTACCTTCTATAATCTCCAAGCAGAGCGGTTGTGCCGAAATTCTTGATAATGTCATCAAGACCGATTACTGGGACATTGATGCCATGGCTGATGCTATGCATGCTCTTATCTCCTATCCGGCTCTTCACAATACTCTGCGTGATAAGGGTATCGAAGAGATTCACGGCATCACATGGGAAAAAGCAGGCAAGAAGGTCATTGACATTTATAAAAAGGTCATTAACGACCGTAAGTAATACCTATCTACACCTCTCCCCTCACCTTTTTCTTTCTGATAATTATTAAGCCCCTTATAACAGCAATGAAATCAGTTTGCTTCTATTTCAAAATTCACCAGCCCTTCCGTCTGAAACGCTATCGTTTCTTCGACATAGGTAACGACCACTACTACTATGATGATTTCTCAAACGATGAAATCATCACCCGTCTGGCTCATCAGAGCTATATACCTATGGCCCAGACACTGCTTGATATGATTAAGGATAACCCGGGCGAGTTCAAATGCTCGATTTCAATATCAGGCACTGCTATCGAGCAGCTTCAGCTCTATGTACCCGAGTGTATCGATCTGCTTAAGAAACTCGCTGACACAGGTGCTGTCGAGTTCCTGTCAGGCACTTACGCACACTCGTTGGCCGCACTCGAAGACCCTGAGGAGTTCATCCGTGAGGTAAAGATGCACGATGACCTTGTTGAGCATCTGTTTGGTGTACGCCCCTCCACTTTCGCCAACACCGAACTTATTTATGATGATGACATTGCTCTGCTCGTCAATTCTATGGGCTTCCGTTCGGTACTCACCGAAGGTGCTAAGCACGTACTCGGCTGGAAATCGCCTAACTACGTATACACCGCTGCTGTAGCTCCCGACCTGCGTCTGCTGCTTACTAACGACAAGTTAGCAAACGACATCTCGATGAACTTCAATAATCCCTCATGGGACGAATATCCCCTTACAGCTGACAAATATGTTGACTGGATTGCTTCGCTGCCCGAGCAGGAACAGGTTGTCAACTTATATCTGAGCATGGATACATTCGGTACCTTCCTGCCCAAGCAGACAGGTATATTCGACTTCCTCAAAGCACTCCCCCGCTTCGGTCGTGAGAAAGGCGTACGTTTCTCGACTCCTGCTGAAGTACTCGGAAGTCTCAAACCCGTGGGCGAACTCAGCGTAATGCACCCCATATCCGATATTGACGAAGCTCGTGACGTATCGGCATGGAAAGGTAACGAACTTCAGAACGAAGCTCTCCGTAAACTCTACGGTGCTGCCGAGCGTGTAAGCATGTGTGAGGACCGTCGTCTGAAGCAGGACTGGGAATATCTCCAGAGCAGCGACCACTTCTTCTATATGAGCACTAAGAATATGGCCGACGGTGCAAGCCATGCTGCCTTCAGTCCTTACGACTCTCCGTTTGCCGCCTTCACCAACTACATGAATGTGCTCGGCGACTTCCTTGTACGTGTACAGGAGCAGTTCCCCGAATCAATCGACAACGAGGAGCTCAACTCTCTGCTGCTCACTATCAGAAATCAGGCTTCTGAAATTGACTCTCTCAAGAAAGAAGTCAAGAATCTGCGTACTAATATTCTTAATGCCGACGACTCCAACAATGCTCCCGTTGCTAAGCCTGAGACACCTGCAATCGCCGACAAGAAAGAACCCGAAGCTGAACCCAAAACTGAGCCTAAAGCAACTGCTAAAGCTGAAAAAGCTGCCAAGCCCAAAGCACCTCGTAAAAACGCTAAGCGCAAGTAATCCCAATATTTATCCTCTTTAGCGCGACATTCGCCAGCTGCCTACAAAGACCGCTGGCGAATGTTTTTATTATACGAGGACTAAACACACATTCTTATACACTACAGACAGAACACGCAGCCTTCCGTTACTCCGTACAGGAGATAACGGAAGGCTGCGTGTTCTGTCTGTAAATATATAAATGACAGTTTAGACTATTATTTGGTTTAGCCTACGAACAAGGGAAGTATAGCGCTAAGTATGCTGTCCTGCGAAGCCATAACGCTGTCGATACAGTACTGGTAGATGTAAGGTACCAGACCGAAGAAAACGATACCGGCAACACTTATCCACAGAGCCGCACGGCTTGCGCCATCACTGCGGAAGCTTTCAATCTTCGGTGCATCACCACTGATCCAAATCGCTTTCACTACTAAGAGGTAGTAATAGAGAGAAATGATAGTGTTGATAAGAGCTATGAGCACAAGCATATAGAGAGCCATCGAACCTGTACCTGTCACGCTGGTGAAGATAAGGAACTTACTAAAGAAGCCTGCGAACGGCGGAATACCCGCCAGTGAGAACATAGCTAATGTCATGGCAAAAGAGAGCCACGGATTAGTCTTATGCAGACCGTTGTAATCGTCCATATTAAGCTTGCCGGTCTGATATTCTATCGTCTGTATTACAGCGAAAGCACCGAGGTTGCTGACAATATAGACAAAGATATAGAACATCATCGAGCCGAGACCTAACGAGCTGTCGGCTACAGCACCGAGCATCAGATAACCTGCCTGTGAGATTGACGAGAAAGCCATGAAGCGTTTCATGTTCTTCTGACGCATAGCAAACAAGTTACCGACTGTAATGGTAGCGATGATGACGGCATAAAGCATCCATTCCCATGCATCACTGTAAACAGCACCGAAACACTGCGTAAAGATGATGAAGAAAGCGAAAGCTGCCGCACCTTTCGATACTACCGAAAGATAACTGGTAATCGAAGTAGGTGCACCTTCATACACATCGGCTGTCCACAGATGGAAAGGCACCAGCGAAAGCTTGAAGCCCAGGCCGGCCAGTACGAAAGCTATAGCTACGAGAAGCAAACCGCTTGTCTCGCCTATAGACAGTGCTACGGCTATATCCGAGAAATAAAGCGAACCGCCCGAGAAAGCATATACAAACGACAGACCGCAAAGTAGAATAGCCGATGAAAAGACAGCGGTCATAATGTATTTGATAGCAGCCTCGTGGCTTTCGTACTCCTTCTTGTTGAAAGCAACAAGAGCAGCAAGGGGCAGAGATGCCGATTCAAGACCGATGATAAACAGCAGGAAGTGACGGGCCGATACCATAAGGTACATACCGAACAATGTCACTAAAAGCAATTCATAGAACTCACCGCGGCGTATCTTCATGCTCTCACTGTCAACCCATTTGACCGACTGAAGGAATACGATGAAGACACCTACATTAAGTATAGCTTTGATAGCGTTGCAGGCCGGAGTGTTGACATACATACCGCCGAACACAGGTTCGGCACTCGCAGGCACTATCCATATAGCCACTGTACCCAGTGCGAACAGTATCGTAGTCAGGGAAGGCAGAGCTTTCTTTGCCCCCTCACCGCTGAATGTATCAAATAAGAATACAATCAGGAATATCCCGAGAACGATCAGCTCTGGGAGCATGGCTCCGAATTGAGAATAATCCATTTTGTGTCAGGTTGTTTATTTTCGTTATTCAATACATTTGCTTAGATGGCACCCTGTATGGCTGCTATTATAGGCTGGAAACTATGCTGGATAGTCTCGTTAATCCAGTTGGGGAAGCAACCTATACCGGCGATACATACTATCAGTGTCACTGTCGAAAGACGTTCCCACCATGTGGCATCGGTAAGCTGACGGTGATGTTCGTCGTGTACAGGACCAAGCAGAAGCTTGCCGACAACACGCAAAATATAGACTGCTGTGGTAACGATAGCACTGCAAGCACAGATGACAAAGATACGGTGGAAGAGGTCGCTGTCCTGGAAAGCACCGAAGAAGATAGTCATCTCAGCTACGAAGCCCGAAAGACCCGGCAGACCTAAAGAAGCGAAACCTGCTATCATGTAACATACACCTAAATAAGGCATAATCTGCATCAGACCGCCCATCTGACGTATGTCACGTGTGTGGGTACGTCCGTAAATCATACCGATAAGAGCAAAGAAGAGAGCTGTCATCAGACCGTGTGAGAGCATTTGCATGATAGCACCTGTCATTGCTGTGGTGTTAAGCATCAGGATAGCGAAGAGCACCATACCGCAGTGTGACACCGAAGAGTAAGCGTTGATATACTTCAGGTCGGTCTGAACACAGGCTGAGAATGCACCGTACACAATCGAGATACCGGTAAGTATGATGAATATCCAGGCCAGTTCGTTAGCTGCCTGCGGAAGCAGGAAGATAGCGATACGGAAGCAGCCGTAACCACCGAGCTTCATAAGCACACCGGCATGAAGCATCGAAACTGCTGTGGGGGCGCAGGCATGACCGTCAGGACTCCATGTGTGGAACGGGAACATTGCGCCGAGAACACCGAAACCTACAAAGGTAAAGCAGAAGAGCATATTCTGCCATGAGGGGTCAATCGAAGCGTTATGCGAGATTTCAAGGATATTCCATGTCAGCTGTCCGCCTTCGGGTGCAGAGTGCCAGAATATACCGAGCAGACCGAGCATCAGGAAGGCAGAACCGCCCATCAGCATCAGTGTCAGCTTCATAGCTGAATATTCCTTACGGCCTGTGCCCCAGACACCGATAAGCAGGTACATCGGGATAAGTGCCACCTCATAGAACATGAACATTGTGAACATGTCTATCGAGATAAAGAAGCCGAATACACCCGTTGAAAGCAGGGCAAACCAAAGGAAGAAATTCTTGGGCAGAGGATTAATCTGCCATGAGGCTATCGTGCCTGCGAATACTATTACAGCGCTGAGCAGAAGCATCAGTACCGAGATGCCGTCTACGCCGACTGCAAGATGTATGTTGAGCGGCGCATACCACATCCAGCTGCCTGTGAAGAGCATTTCGCTTTCATCACCCATGCCGCGCAGGCGCAGGAAGTCGCAGCAGAGCCAGATGGCCAGACCCAGCAGGGCGACCGAACATACCACCATCACCGCACGGATGGCCTTCATATTGCTGTTGCGGCACAGGCCCAGTCCGGCCATCATAATGATGGGTATGATTACAAACCAGATTAATATATTTCCGAACATAATGTTAGATTTTTCTGCGTTGCGACTTTCAGGTTAGATCAGACAAAGCCACGTTATGGCTGCAAGTACAACAGCACCCATGAAGTACCAGATGACGTAGGCCTGTATAGCGCCGTTCTGCATACCCTTGATAGAAGCTGAAGCACGCTGTGCTATCCATGCCATACCGTCCATAGTGGCATCTATGACGTGACGGTCGAACCATGCTATGCTGCGGCAGATGATACCGAAGATAATCTTATGTGTGATGAACTGATAGATTTCATCCCAGTAGAAGCGGCGGTGGGCTGCCTCCCAGAGTGTGGGCATCATATTCTTAAGACGTGTCGGCACACTGTTCTCCTTGAAGTAAAGCTTAAATGCTATAAAGATACCGATGAGAGCTATAATTATACTTGTTATAGCAACGGGTGCTTCAAGATGAATGTGATAAGGCTCGCCGTTCCATGTGATAAACTCGCCGAAAGGTATAAAACCGGCAACACAGCTCACAGCGGCAAGAATAATGAGCGGAAGTGACATCTGCCAGGGAGCGTCGTGCGGACGATGCTCTTTGTAGTGAGGATTCTCTTTCCACCAGAATACGAGGAAGTACATACGGAACATGTAGAAAGCCGTCAGACCGGCTACCATGCTCATCCATGCACCCCATACCCAGTTATTGGCATACATAGCAGCAAGCATTTCGTCCTTAGAGAAGAATCCTGAGAACGGAGGAATACCGGCAATAGCAAGACAGCCTATAAGGAATGTCCAGTGAGTGATAGGCATATACTTGTAAAGACCGCCCATGGCAGTATAATTGTTGCTGTGTACGGCATGTATCAGGGCACCGGCACCAAG
Organism: uncultured Porphyromonadaceae bacterium; assembly: GCA_947177575.1. Taxonomy (GTDB): domain Bacteria; phylum Bacteroidota; class Bacteroidia; order Bacteroidales; family Muribaculaceae; genus Lepagella. The sequence goes on from CAMWVA010000003.1 coordinate 41,497, forward strand.
GAAGAGCAACGCCTTGAACATAGCGTGAGTGAACAGGTGGAACATCGAAGCCATATAGCCGAGTCCGCTGTAATGTACACCCTCGATAGGCTGGTCATAAGCCACACCTAACGATACCATCATGAAGGCTATCTGTGATATGGTCGAGAAAGCCAGAATACGCTTGATGTCTATCTGAGCGCAGGCTACGGCTGCTGCATAGAATGCTGTGATAGCACCTACGACGGTAACGAAAGTCAGCGAGCTGGGTACAACACAGTACACCGGGAACATACGGGCCACCAGATATACACCGGCCACAACCATTGTGGCAGCGTGGATAAGAGCCGATACAGGAGTCGGACCCTCCATAGCGTCGGGAAGCCAGATATGCAGCGGAAGCATTGCAGACTTACCCATACCACCTGTGAAGATAAGTACCATAGCCCAAGTCAGAGCCGAAGCGCCCATGAAAGTAGCACCACCGGTCGAACCGAGTACTGACTCGGGATTCTGTGTAAGAGTGATAAAGTTGAATGTATCGGTAAAGTACGACAGTACAAGAATACCGATCAGGAAGCCGAGGTCAGCAAAGCGGGTTACTATAAACGCCTTTTTCGAAGCCGATACAGCCGACGGCAGTTTGTAGAAGAAACCGATGAGCAGGTACGAAGACACACCTACAAGCTCCCAGAAAATATACATCTGGAAGATGTTAGTAGCTACAACAAGGCCGAGCATCGAGAATGTGAAGAGCGACAGGAAGGCGTAATAACGCTGGAAACCCGGCTCATGCTCCATATAACCCCAGCTGTAGAGGTGTACCATGAACGAGATTGTGGTGATGACTATAAGCATCATCGCCGAGATAGGATCGAGCAGGAAACCGAGGTTCACTACAAGACGCTGTGTGAAAGCCAGCCAGGTGACATCGAACACCTGATACTGCTGACGGACACCGTCAAGTATGAACAGGGGGTCGCCGCTGAAATAATAGGTAAAAGCCACGATGTAGGCCAGTACAGCCGTCGTGCCAAGACCGCAGATGCCGAGCACACCTGCAAGTTTGCGCGACATCTTGACGCCCCCGATGCCTAAGACGAGGAACATCGTGATCGGAATCGCCAGAATCAGAATTGGAAGTGTAATGTCCATATCTTAGTGTTTCAGTTTGTTGATTTCACGTACGTCGGTGTTACCGATTGCCCGGTAGATATTGATGATAATAGCGATAGCTATGGCTGTCTCGGCAGCGGCTATGGCTATCGAGAACAACGTGAACACCATACCTTCCATCGAGCCAGGGAAGAGGAAACGATTGAAAACCACGAAATTTAGGTCAGCCGAATTGAGCATAAGCTCAAGTGATATCAGCATCGCAATCAGGTTTTTACGGGTGACGAACCCGTAGACGCCGCAGACGAACATTATGACGCTGGGCACAAGATACCATAATATGCTTAAGTCCATAGATGTTTATCTTTTGCGCGCCACTACGACGCCGCCGATTATACATGCCAGAAGCAGTACACTGACTGCCTCGAACGGAAGCAGATACTGGAAACGGTTGGTACCCGTGAAGGCCGTGCCTATGTCGTGCATAGTGATAGGCGTGGTGCTGTTGAGGCACTCTGTCAAGGACAGACCGTTAAGCAGCGGCATCTTGAAGAGGGCAAACAGAAGCACTACCGTACCGGCCACCGCACACATAGTGCCTAAGAAGCGACGATGCGACTCAAGCGGGGCATTCTTCTGGTCAGGCTTGTGCGTAAGGACGATCGAGAACACAAACAGCACCATTATGCCGCCGGCATATACGGCTATCTGGACAGCACCTAAAAACTGGAAACCCAGCTGGAAATAGAAGATAGCCGTGCAGATAAGCACAAACAGCAGATATGTGGCCGATCGCAGAAGCTTGCGTGATGTCACTGTCAGGAAGCTGAATACTACCGTGGCAATGGCTATCACGAAATACAGAATTATATTTGCTACTGAATCCATTATATGAGTTATTTGTTTTCGGTGTTGTCTGTGGCCCGTGCTGCAGGTTTAGGTGTGCCTGCTGCGGGCGCCTCAGGTTTGGCTGCCTGCGCACCGCCTTCTGCAGCTGCTTTAGCGGCTGCGGCTGCACGCTCGGCTTTTATCTTAGCAGCTTTGGCAAGAGCCTCGGCTTTGATGCGGGCAAGTTCTTCAGGCGACATAGCGGGTTTAGCCGGAGCAGCAGGTGCCGGTGTCGCTGGTTCAGGACGATAGTTGAGCTGTTTGATAAGAGCGTCACGGGTGAACACAGCCTGCTCAAAGTCATTGGAGAACTCCAGAGCATCCTGCGGACATGTGGTGACACAAAGCATACAGAAAGTACATGAACCAAGATCGTACATATACTTGTCCAGAACACGTTTTTTCTTACCGTCAGGCAGTTCAACCATCTTGGTAGTCAGCTGGATAGTGCCATTAGGACAGTTCATCTGGCATATACCGCAGCCTATGCACTTGTGGCGCCCTTCGGCGTCATACTTCAGAGTGAGTTCCGCACGAAACCGGTCAGAAATGTTGAGGGTGGCACGGTTCTCGGGATAACACTCAGTTATCTTTGGTGTCACGAGTTCCTTGCCGGTCACCTGCATTCCCTGTGCGAGGCTTTTGAGGCCCTTTCCCACCGATGAAAAATATTCCTTTATACTACTCATTATATATTCTGAAAATACGTTTCTTAAAGATACATCCTGTGTGTTATCGTTCCACCTGACCTCCGAGGATGTCAAGGAGTTCGGTGGTGATGCTTTGCTGACGAAGCTTATTGTACTCAAGCCGCAGGCTTTCGAGCAGCTTCTTAGCATTGTCGTTAGCACTCTGCATGGCCATCACGCGTGCAGCCTGTTCTGAGGCACGGTTTTCGATGGTTATCTCCTGCATGGTCGAGAGCACGAACATCGGTAAAACCTCGTTAAAGATACTGTTAGCGTCAGGTTCGAAAATGTAAAGCTGATTAGCCTGTGCTTTGTCGGTTAGTTGCTCTCCGCTCAATGCCTTATGGTCTACCGGGAAAATCTGGTCGCTACTGGCTATCTGACGGCTCATGGACACATAGCGCATATATACTACTTCCACCATATCCACACTGCCTTCAAGAAAGGCCTTACGTAATTGTTCGGTGAAGTTGCTGACAGTAGCAGCATCCATTTTTGAGTCAACGCCGTCGGTCAGACGCATTTCTACGCCCTGCTGTTGCAGATGTGCCACAGCACGTGTGACCTTACGGCCTACCGGATATATAATAAAGCGAACCGCATTGCCATACTGCTCACGCAGATGGTTGAGCTCTACGAGAAGATGCTTGAAGATATTGATATTATAGGCGCCGCAGAGTCCGTCGTCACTGCCGTACACCACTACGCCTACGGTGTGCACATCGCGTGTCTCGGTCAGGGGCGAATTAAAATTCTCGCCTGTGGCCAGTATGTGACCCATGATACGTTTTATCTGGTTCTTAAAGGGCAACAGCTGGCGTAGCTCCGACTCGTACTTGTGTACCTTTGCCGAAGATATCATTTTCATTGCGCCGGTGATTTTCTCACTCGACGCCACCGAGCCTATTCGCGTCTTGAGTTCCCTGAGGGTGGCCATGTGTTGTGTTGATGATTTGGTTTGTCAGAAATCTCCGCACCGGTGTCCGAAAGACTAATTCAGTTCTCCGGACACCCGTGCGGCTTGGTTTGGTTTTGATTAGGCTTATGCCTTGGTCATGTATCGGGCTGATATTTCAGCGGCGCATTCACGCAGTTTAGCCTGAACATCGTCAGTGAGCTGACCGGCTCTAAGTTGGTCAAGCACTTCTTTCTGATATTTGGCTTTAACAAGCTGCAGGAACAGTTTCTCGAATTCTTCTACCTTATCAATAGGTACATTCTCGAGCAGTCCGTTCACACCGCAATAGATTACAGCTATCTGATTCTCGACAGGCCAGGGCTGATACTGCGGCTGTATAAGAAGCTGCTGGTTCTTGCGGCCGCGGTCTATCACTTTGGCAGTCACAGGGTCGATGTCGCCGCCGAACTTGGTAAACGACTCAAGTTCGCGGAACTGAGCCTGTGCAATCTTAAGCGTACCGGCCACTTTCTTCATCGACTTGATCTGTGCGTTACCACCTACACGCGACACCGATATACCTACGTTAATAGCCGGACGGATACCCTGATTGAAAAGAGCTGTCTCAAGGAATATCTGACCGTCGGTAATCGAGATTACGTTAGTAGGAATGTAAGCCGAAACGTCGCCTGCCTGAGTCTCGATAATAGGGAGTGCTGTCAGCGAACCACCACCCTTCACCATGGGTTTGAGCACAGCGGGAAGGTCATTCATCTTTTCAGCTACTTCCTGGTCATCAATGATTTTAGCGGCACGTTCAAGCAGACGTGAGTGCAGGTAGAATATATCGCCGGGATATGCCTCACGACCTGAAGGACGCTTAAGCACCAGCGAAATCTCGCGGTATGCTACTGCCTGCTTTGAAAGGTCATCATAGACGATGAGCGCATCACGGCCGGTATCGCGGAAATATTCTCCTATGGCTACGCCGGCAAACGGTGCCCAGTAGCGCATTGAGGCTGAGTCGGCAGCTGTGGCTGCGACAACGCAGGTATATTCCAGAGCGCCATATTTCTCAAGAGTATGCACAAGAGCTGCTACTGATGAGGCTTTCTGGCCTATAGCGACATAGATACAATATACCGGTTTGCCGGCCAGGAAATTCTGGCGCTGGTTGATGATAGTATCAACGGCTATTGCAGTCTTACCTATCTGACGGTCGCCAATGATAAGCTCGCGCTGACCGCGACCTATAGGAATCATGGCGTCGACAGCCTTAAGACCTGTCTGTAAAGGCTGGTTAACCGGCGAACGGAATATTACACCGGGAGCCTTACGCTCAAGAGGAAGGCGTATCAGCTTACCTTCGATAGGCCCTTTGCCGTCGATAGGTTCGCCGAGGATATTGATTACACGGCCGAGCAGTCCTTCACCTACTGGTATAGAAGCAATCTCACCGGTGCGCCGCACGGTCATGTTCTCAGTGACTTTATTTACATCGTTGAGCAGCACGACGCCGACGTTGCTTTCCTCAAGATTGAGGGCCACGCCTTTAACGCCGTTCTCAAATTCCACCAGCTCGTTCGAGCGCACATTGTCAAGGCCGTAGACGTGTGCAACACCGTCACCGACATTGAGCACCGTACCGGTCTCCTCAAACTTTACCTTCGAGTCGATGTCGGCGAGCTGCTGTTTTAAAACATCTGATAATTCGCTTGGATTAAGCATCTGTTCAATTGCTTCTTAATAGGTTTTGACGTAACTGTTCGATTTCGTTGCTTAGCGAGGCATCCATGCGCACGTTATCCACATCGATGACAAATCCGCCGATCAAGTCGGGATTGACCCGCAGACTGTACTCCAGACTGCAGTCCTTGTAAGCTCCGCTGACTACCTTTTTGAGTTTATTCATCTCCGCGTCGCCCAGCTCGGTCGCCGTTGTGATAGTCACCTGTGCGATATGATTGGCCTTGCGGTAGATATCACGATATGCCAACGCCATCTGGTATGCGAACTCCTCGCGGCCATGGGCCAGAATGAGCCATACAAACCGACGGTAATCGTCTTCTACCAGAGCGCCCGCCGCCGACTCGAGCAGCTTCTTCTTGTCGTCGTTGCTGACGTTCGGATTTGAAAGCACCCGCTGCAGGCCGGGGTTGTCTTGAAACGACTTCACCACTGCCAGCATCTCGTCATACACCTTACGGGACTTGCCCTGTTCTTCGGCGTATTTATAGAGTGCCTTGGCGTAGCGGTGGGGTATTAGACCGTTGTTCATCGCTTAGTTCTTCTCAATTTCGTCCAACAATTTGTTCACAAGCTCCTTCTGAGCAGCGTCAGTCTTCATCTGACGACGCACCATTTTCTCGGCTATCTCGATTGAGAACTTGCTTACTTCGTTTCTAAACTGAAGCTCGGCTTCCTTGCGTGACTGTTCTATCGACACTTTGGCAGCGTCCATGACCTTCTGGGCCTCGAGGCTCGCCTCGTTCTTGGCCTCTTCGATGATCTGGGTCTTCATCTGCGCTGCCTCACGCAACATTTCGGCCTGACGCTGACGTGCTTCCTCCATGTATTTGCTGGCTTCGGCACGTGCATTGTCAAGCTGCTCCTTGGCTTGCCGGGCATACTCAACTCCGTTGTCGATTGTGTCGGCACGGGCGTCCATATTCTTCAGTATCACAGGCCATCCCCATATAGCTAACACTACGAACAGCACTGCGAAGGCTATGAACATCCAGAACACCAAGCCGAAATCAGGCGTGAATAGTTCCATTATCTGTTATTTGTGTTGGTTTTGATTGTGTTGGTTACTATTCTCTCGTGGCCGCGGCTGCTGCCGGGGCTTTTTAGAGGAACAGGGCGAGAGCTGCTACAATCACAGCGAAGAGGGCCACACCTTCCACGAGGGCGGCTATCACAATCATGCTCGAACGGATGTCGCCGGCTGCTTCGGGCTGACGGGCGATAGCCTCCATGGCTGAGCTTCCGATCTTACCGATACCCATGCCTGCACCGATTGCTGCCACACCGGCACCTAATGCTGCACCGAGAGCTGCTAACGGTGCCACTGCTGCTAAAATCATTGATAACATAGTTCTGAGTTTTTTGAGTGTTGTGTTATTGTTTTGTTGTTATTTCGTTTCTTTTTTGTTCTGCTCTCACAGTGTGTTTCAAACGGCTATATCGTCACCTGCTACTTTCATAACATCATCTTCCTTATGATGGTGTCCGTCTTCCTGACCCATAGCTATAAACATGGTCGAAAGCAGGGTGAACACGTATGCCTGAATGAAGCTTACCAGCACATCGAGAGCAAGCATGAAGATAGTGAACAGTATTGATACTACTACCGAGCTGCCAGCTACAGCCGCACCGAAAGCGGCAAAGATAAAGATAATCATAACCAGCGTTATCACTATCATGTGGCCGCCCATCATATTGGCGAAAAGTCGGATACACAGAGCTGCCGGTTTCGTAAAGATACCGAATATCTCAATAAGCTGCATGATTGGCAGCGGGAACTTCAGGAACAATGGTACATCAGGCCAGAATATTTCTTTCCAGTAATGTTTTGTACCCAGCACATTGGTGATTACAAAGGTCATAACTGCCAGAACAAGTGTCACAGCGATATTACCTGTCAGGTTAGCACCACCCGGGAAGATAACTATCAGACCCAAAAGGTTAAGCACCAATATAAAGAAGAAACACGTCAGAAGGAACGGAGCGAATTTCTTAGCTTTATCACCTAAAGTAGCCTTGATGACACCGGTATAGATAAAATCTATCAGCATCTCCATAAAGCCGAGTCCCTTGCGGGGAGCCTTGAAGCCCTTGCGTGCATACCATCTCACTACGCTCATCACCATCAGAGTGACAATAATCGCAGCAATGAAAAGTGCAAGTACATTCTTGGTTATTGATATATCCCAAGGCTTATATTCACGGTAATAAACTCCGTCGAACTTCACGTAACCGTCAACGATAGAATCCGGATTACCGGGAGTACCCTGTGCCACAGTCATGGCGTAGACTTCAGATTCTTCAGCCGGAGTAAGAGGAAAGATTTCAACTACTTTGTTCTTGTGCTTGCTTTCATGAGCTATACAGAAACGGTAGGTCTTTCCATCGCGTTCCACTTCATGAATCACAGGAGTCAGATGCTCTGTTTCTTCGCCGGTAGCCTCGTCACGGTACACCGTCACTTCGGTCAGTTTGCCCGAAGAGAAACAGAACCATTTGCCGTCTTCGGCACGTACTATCACGGGCAGCGGTATGCGGTAGACATGGCTGAAAGGCACCTCCCAGCCGTAGCCGTCGCCGAGATGATGGAAGATGGCTTCCTTCACGTTCACCTCTCCCCCGCCCTCCTCGTGAGATGAGGCCAGGGCTGTCTGAGGCAGCATCAGCAGAGCTGCCAGCAGAACAAGTAATGATGTTAGCTTCTTTGTCATCTTCTCTGTCTCTTAGTATATGCACACCGACACCACATTGTCATCGACATCGGCTAAACCGCCTTTTATCTCCACGCTCTTTTCAGCACCTTCGGGGGTACGGTAGCGTACCTTGCCCGACGTCAGAACCGATATGAGCGGTGCGTGGTTTCTGAGCACAGTGAAGCTGCCCAAAGCTCCGGGCAGTGTAACTGACTCTGCCTCGCCGCTGAACGTCACCTCACGGGCCGATATTATTTCGAGTGTCATATATGATGTTTGGTTTTGGTTGTCGGCCGCATCGCGGCCGCTGCTTTATTTTACCTCTGCGAGCATCTTCTTGCCCTTAGCTATAGCTTCGTCGATGGTGCCGACGTTGAGGAATGCCTGTTCAGGATATTGGTCAACCTCGCCGTTAAGTATCATCTTGAAGCCGCGTATGGTCTCAGCGAGCGGAACCATAACACCGGGCAGACCGGTGAACTGCTCAGCCACCGAGAAGGGCTGTGACAGGAAACGCTGTGCACGACGGGCACGGCTTACCACTAACTTGTCATCATCAGAAAGCTCATCAACACCAAGAATGGCAATAATATCCTGAAGCTCGTTGTACTTCTGAAGCAGCTGCTTCACACCCTGAGCTACATTATAATGTTCCTCGCCTATGATATGTGGATCAAGTATTCGTGAAGTCGAATCCAGAGGGTCAACAGCAGGATAGATACCAAGCTCGGCTATCTTACGGCTCAACACTGTAGTAGCGTCAAGGAATGAGAAAGTAGTAGCCGGAGCCGGGTCAGTAAGGTCGTCGGCCGGCACATAGATAGCCTGTACCGAAGTAATTGAACCAGTCTTTGTCGAAGTAATACGTTCCTGCAGAGCACCCATCTCCGAAGACAGCGTAGGCTGATAACCTACGGCCGAAGGCATACGGCCAAGAAGTGCCGATACCTCACTACCTGCCTGTGTGAAACGGAAAATGTTATCAATAAACAGCAGAACTTCCTTACCGCCACCGTCACTGTCGCGGAACTGTTCAGCCACGGTCAGACCCGAAAGTGCCACACGAAGACGTGCACCCGGGGGTTCGTTCATCTGGCCGAACACAAGTGTTGACTGTGACTTAGCTACTTCAGACATGTCGACGTCGCGGATATTCCACTCGCCTTTCTCCATGCCTTCCTCGAATTTCTCGCCGTATTTTATAACTCCGCTCTCAATCATCTCGCGCAGAAGGTCGTTACCCTCACGGGTACGCTCGCCCACACCGGTGAATACAGAGTAACCGTTATGGCCCTTAGCGATATTATTGATAAGCTCCATGATAAGCACGGTCTTGCCTACACCGGCGCCACCGAACAGACCGATTTTACCGCCCTTTGAGTAGGGTTCTATCAGGTCGATAACCTTAATACCGGTGTACAATATCTCGGTCGAGATAGCCAGTTCGTCAAACGCAGGCGCCGGCTGATGTATGGGGCGCAGATGGTCGCGGTTTATAGGGGCGAGGTCATCGATTGGCTCGCCTATAACGTTGAGAAGACGGCCTTTTACCTGATCACCTGTCGGCACTGCTATGGGGCGTCCGAGGTCAAGAACCTTCACACCGCGGCGTACACCGTCGGTACTCTCCATAGCTACACAGCGTACTATGTCCTCGCCGATATGCTGCTCGACTTCAAGGATAAGTTCCTCGCCGTTGTCACGCTCAACTTTAAGAGCGTTGTAGATGGGCGGGATATTCTCCTTACCACCCTCGAACGACACGTCGATAACCGGGCCGATCACCTGAGTCACTGTTCCGTAGTTAGCGCTCATATCTGTTTTTCTGTTTTTATCGATGTTAGTGTTTGTGAGTTGTCGTTTCTCTTTGCCTCTGACTTATCAGAAGTGCCAGCCGAGGGCCACGAACACTGCCATCAGCAGCAGGTTGGCCAGTGACAGCGGCATGAGGTATTTCCACTCGAAAGCAAGCATCTGGTCGATACGTACACGTGGGAAAGTCCACTTGAACCAGATAATTACGAATGAAATAAAGAAAGCCTTACCGAGGAACCATACTATCGAAGGTATCCAGTTCATAACGGCGTTGAAGCCGTCCCAGCCAGGTATATGCAACGGCATCCAGCCACCGAGGAACATCAGTGATGCAATACCCGATACAATGAAAAGGTTAAGATACTCAGCCAGATAGAAGAAGCCGAAGTGAATACCTGAATATTCGGTATGATAACCGGCGATAAGCTCGTGTTCAGCCTCCGGAAGGTCGAAGGGGCCACGGTTAGTCTCAGCAGTAGCAGCTACTATATATATCAGAAAAGCTATTATGGCAGGGATATGGCCACGGAACAGGAACCATGCTTTCTCCTGTTCATATACAAGCTCACTGATGTTCATCGTGCCGGCGAATACCACTATCGTTATCAGTGCCAGACCCAGTGATATTTCGTAGCTTATCATCTGAGCACCGCTTCGCATAGCGCCGATAAGAGTATATTTGTTATTTGACGACCAGCCGGCCAGAAGTATACCTAACACACCCACCGATGACACGGCAAGTATGAAGAAGATACCTATGTTGTAATTAATTATCTGAAGACCACGTCCCCATGGCAGACAGGCCAGCATCACAACTGATGATGTAATAACAAGATAAGGTGCAAGCTTGAACAGAAAACGGTCAGTACCTTTAAGACTGATAAGCTCCTTGACAAGTATCTTGAACATGTCGGCGAACACCTGCAGCAGACCCCACTTGCCCACACGCATAGGGCCGAGACGGCACTGGAACCATGCACACAGCTTGCGCTCGTACAGAATGTAGAACAGCGCCAACACCGTGTAGGTCAGAAGTACAAGAACAGCTATGACCACACATTCGATAAGGATTGCCAGCCATTCAGGCATACATCCTACCAGCAGGTCGTTAAACCATTTTGTCCATATTCCAAAATCAAACATAGTGGATGGATTATTTTCGGGTTTTATTGTCGTTTCTTATTTTTCTCGACCTTTCAACGGTCTATGTCAGGTATCACGAAATCAAGGGCAGCACCGATAGTTATAAGGTCGGCTATCATGTTACCCTGACAGCAGATGTCCATAACTCCGACAAGATTGAAGCACGGACTCTGGAAGTGCACACGGTAGGGATTCTTCTGCCCGTCGCTCTCGATATAAACACCGAATGTACCACGACTTGCTTCTACCTGCTGATACCAGCGGCCGGCAGGGAGCTTGATAATTTTGGGTACCTGCGCACGTATCGGACCTTCCGGAATACGGTCCACAAGCTGTTCAAGTATACGAACACTCTCCTCTATTTCTCTCATGCGCACCATATAGCGGGCGTAGGAGTCACAGCCTTTCTCGAGTACTTCCTCGAATTGTACCATCGGATAGGCAGCGTACGGATGCTTCTTACGACAGTCGCAGCTCCAGTCCGAACCACGTCCGCTCGGACCTGTGACAGCGTAATTTATAGCGTTTTCTTTGGTGAGTATGCCCACACCTTTAAGACGATTCATGGCTATGACGTTGCCGGTGAACACCTTGTGATACTCTTTCATACGCTCGGGCATGATACGTATCAGTTCTTTGACGTCTTTTACGAAGTCAGTGTGAATGTCGGCGATTACTCCACCTATCACGTTATAGTTCATAGACATACGGGCACCGCAGGTTTTCTCGAATATATCGAGCACCATTTCGCGTTCGCGGAAACCGTAGAAGAATGCTGTAGTGGCACCGAGGTCCATAGCGGTACAGCCGAAAGCCAGAAGATGCGAAGAAATACGCATCAGCTCGTCCATCATCGTACGTATTACGACAGCTCGCTGTGGTACCTCAAGACCAAGGGCTTTTTCGATACACATACATAGACAGTGACGGTTCTGGTGTGCCGACATATAGTCCATACGGTCAGTGAAGTGCAATATCTGCGGATATGTCAGGCCTTCACACAGTTTTTCGATACCGCGATGTATGTAACCTGAAACGACATCTACCTTCTTGATGATTTCACCGTCTACAGCAGCGCGGAAACGCATTACACCGTGAGTAGACGGGTGTTGTGGACCAAAGTTAACCACATAATCATCTTCAGTAAATACTTTACCCGGTATTTTCTTAATTTTGCCGTTCTCGTCCTCTACAAAGCTTACTGTGTCGTCCTCGTGTTTCTCATCTTCCATACGCACGGGGTTCAGCTTGGGGTCAGCATCATAATCCTTACGCAACGGATAACCTACCCAGTCATTACGCAGGAAGAAACGACGCATGTCGGGATGGTTAATAAATTTAATGCCGTAGAAGTCAAAAGCCTCACGCTCTTGGAACAGAGCTACCTTCCAAAGGTCGCTCACTGAGTGTATCATGGGATTTTTACGGTCAGTCACTGCTACTTTCACGGCCAGCAGGTCCCAGTTACGGGCAGTTGAGGTCAGATAGTATATGACACCGAGGCTTTCTTTCCAGTCCATACCCACCACGGCGGTGAGCAGATCATAGTTCAGTTCACGGTCATTCTTGAGGGCAGTAGCCAGACTGTGCCAGTCCTGTTCAGGCACATTGACCAGCAGGCAGTCACCCTCCTCGAAAGTGACCGAGGGACAGATCTGACTGATTTTTGCTTTTATATCGCTCATGTGTTGATTAGTCGGTTGGCGGTTCTTGTCTAAAATTTCGGATTTAGCCTAACTGGCCTCTTTCTTCAGGATGTTTAGCAAAAAATTCCTCGATACGTTCCTTACGGTTCACACCGCCGAAGAATTTCTGTACCTTTATTTTACGCTGCAGCTGCATCAGGCCATAGAAGAAGGCTTCAGGACGCGGCGGGCAGCCGGGGATATATACATCGACGGGCAGAACCTTGTCTACACCCGGCAACACGCAGTAACTGTTCTTGAACGGACCACCCGATACGGCACAACCACCGCAGGCTATCACGTATTTAGGTTCGGCAAGCTGATCATAGAGACGCAACAGCGCAGGTACCATGCGGTGCACGATAGTGCCCTGTACCATTATATAGTCAGCCTGACGCGGTGAGTTACGAGCTACCTCGAAACCGAAACGGGCCATATCATAGCGAGCAGCTCCAAGACTCATAAACTCAATGGCGCAACAGCTTGTACCGAATGTCAGAGGCCAAAGTGAATTTGACAGACCCCAGTTGATAAGCTGGTCCAGCTTGCCGACCATTACGTTGGTACCGCTGGCATTCAGCTCCTCCACCAGTTTGTCAATATATTCGTTGTCTTTGAAGTCCTCATGCTTCATGCTTTTGATCTTCACTTCCATTTCAGCGCTCCTTTCCGCCATGCGTACGCAAGGCCCATGATGAGTACAAACATAAAGATTCCGATGCACAGCAGGCCTTTAGGACCCATACCACGTGTAACTACTGCCCACGGGTAAAGAAAGACTGTTTCGACATCGAAAATAAGAAACAGAATCGCAAAGATGTAATAGCCGGCCTTGAACTGTATCATTGACTCTCCGCGTGTGGGGATACCGCACTCGTAGGTCTCCGATTTCTTCACCGAATATGACTTCGGCGAAATCAATTTGGCTATCAGCAAGGCCGCGAACACCAGACCTATACCGGTCAGCGTAGCTGTCACGGCAAGGGTGTTATTGCCTATCTCTAATAGTAGATTCATATTAATATGTTGTATTTTAGTTGATTACATAAATTTCGATGTCAAATGCCCTGACCTCATTCAACAATTTGTTGCAAAGATATTTAAAAATTCTTAAAGCAGCAAAAAATTTTCTAACACTCTTTTCGATTAGCCGATATGTTTTACAACTACCTTTTTGTCACAATAACAGGGTAGGAGTCCAACCTATCTCCTACCCTGTTATTACACTATGTCAGCATATATCCCGTAAAGGGGATATATTTGCTTTATTGTTTATCATTACCCGGAAGCGGGAGTATAACTGAACCGGTAAAATGTCCTTTGTATTGACCGGCCACTTCATAGTCTATGACAAAGTCGGTCATACGGTCGCCGACAGTGCTTACCGAGATGCTGTTGAATGTAAACGGCGGTATAGGTTGAAGTGCTCCGCCTTCAAGATATTGCGGAATAATATCATTACCGCTCATACGATATCCGTTGGGAGTCCATTCTACTTTAAGACCCTTCACTACCACAGCAACAAGGTCACGACCCATCTCTTCGGCAAAACGTGCGTTGTAGATTACCATATCCGCAGTCATGGTCTGTGTGTCGATGACAGTGCGGTATAGCATCTTGTCGTTAGTATAAGTTTTAGTCTCACCCTCCCATTCGTAGGTGGTCTCTGTCTTACCGCCCATATAGGCTTCGGTATTAAATGTACGTACTGAGTAAAGGTCACCTACATTATATGAGAAAGCTACAACAGGGAGTTCACGATAGTTTAATGCGCCTCCTTTGATACCGGGTACAACCTGTGTCGTATAATATTTACGATTGGTAAGCATACCTGTAAGGCTTAATGGCATACCGTCTACTGTAGCGGAAGCATCTTTGAATTCTATCATTTCACCTCCATCGCTGGCATAACCGCTGGTAAAACGAGTCGCAGAAGTGGTAAAATTGTAGGAAGTGTTATTCCAGGTCAGACCTGATGCACTTACCTCTACCGTGATAGCTACAAGATCGTAATGCAGCTGATATGTGGCCGGCGATACGTGGGCCGGACGGTCACCGCTTAGCGGAGTGTAAAGATTGTAGACAGGATACGAGGTGGTGTACGTCGATTCCGAATCGTTCTTGTTACACGAGGCAGCGGCCGCCAATATAGCAGCTGCACCTAATGCGCACATAAATCTGTTTGTTTTCATTTCTGATGTATGGTTATTATTGGTTGATTTCAATTAAAAGAAGTTGAAAGCAAGACAGGATAACTGCTGACTCTCATAATTTCACTGTCAGTGTGGCTCCAATCTCGCGTGTTTTGGCTCGTTGTACAAATTCGTTTCCCATAGAAACGAAATAAAATGTATCATAGTGTGTGGCTGTCAGATTACGTCCCCATACACTCAGACTCACCACACCTGCTTCGGCAGTAATCTGAGCACCCGGTAAGAGATAAAACGGCTGACGCTGTGTATTGGCTTCATTCCAGTAAATATCTCCTGTGCCACGCAGATTCACTTCAGCTGTCAGACTTTTTATAGTTTTGCCGGACCAGCTGTGATTATATATTCCCTGTACGAAAAGTGTGTTAGCCGGTACGTATGGCAGTCGTTTACCGGCATAATTTTCGCGACCATCATAAAAATGGACGAACCGTGCATCCGTCAGTCCGTAACTGGCTGTCAGATTCCAGTCAGTAGCCGGCTGCCAGTGTATAGTCAGTTCGGCACCCATACTGCGTGTCTGGCCGGCATTGGTCATCATACGGCCGGTAGTAGTACCCTCAGGGAACATGGTAAGCTGCTGGTCACGACAGTCTATGTAAAATACGGCTGCTTCCAGTCCTAATCCGTCGATAGGCCACAGATGTGCACCTATTTCATAATTCCAACTTTTTTCAGGTCGGTAGCCAACTATAGCATCTATGTCCTCACTACCTCCTATACCCATTATACTCATAAGGCGCTGCTGCAATACCTCGCTAAACATCTGCGTGTTATAACCTCCTGACTTATATCCTTTCGAGATATTGGCATACACGTTGCCTGTCTCCCGGCCGAGATTATAGACAGCACCGAAACGCGGTAACAAAGTCAGATGATGACGATTCAGACGGCCGTGGTCATCAATATCTATATTCACATGACGGTAAGGTTCGCCGTCCGGAGCGTCTATGATATATCCTGTGGCACAATAACTGTGATAATGCAAGGCGGCGTGTTCATAATCAAGACGCAATGCAGCGGTCAGGTTAAATTGCCCGGCACGAAGAGTTGACTCATGATAAAGTGCCACACCCCACGTAGGAAGTGTGAAATCGCTATTGAGCGGAAATGAACGTGTGTCCCATCTTATAGGATACATGGGATTGGCTTGATTACGGTGATTCTCTATAAGAGTTCTGATGCCGGCATCCTTAAATGTCACCGGAGCGTTCATGTTCATCTGCTTATAAAAACCGAACACTCCTCCTAACCATCCGTAAGGCGAATCACCACCATGACTGCGGGCCACTACATCCTGTGTCACGGCTGTTTCACGTTGCGCCTGTGTCAGTGTGAAATAATCAGTCGGCAGGAAATCCTGATCAAGCGTGAGATTGTCGTTCAGGTGCTGTACACTGGTCACACTTGTCAGAGTATAACGGTTATATGTATGACTTACAGTCAGTCCGTCAGTGAGTGCGAAGCGACGGTAATAACACGTGTCGTCGTAGGCTATCTCACCGCTTCCTATGTATTCGTAAGGATAACCGCTTTGATGTAACAGACTTGCAGCAAGAGTATTTATCACACGCACACGTGGCTTCACACGCCATTCAGCTTTCACACGTACTCCTCCGGAACGCTCGTGGTCAACCTCGGCACCGTTATAATGATTGGTATATTCTCCACGTGTATCGGTATAGTTGGCCGAAACACCGATACCGAATTTCTCACTAAGACGTCGGTTGACTGCTGCACGGACACGCAGACGCAAATGCGTACCGGTCTCGGCTGTCAGCTTTATATCCTGCTGACGCAGCGGTGAGGAAGTCGATATGTTAATAAGGCCTCCCATAGTGTTGCGTCCGAACAGTGTGGACTGCGGACCACGAAGCATCTCGACCGAGGCTATATCGGCAAGGTCGAAATCGTATGCGTTTTTATTGAGTATAGCTACATTATCCACTATCAGTCCGACAGCAGGCTGATCTATACGTGCGCCGATACCTCTCACATATATTGATGAGGTGATACGCGAACCGTAATCGGGCATATAAAAATTAGGCACCACATCTGAAATGCTACGCAAGGCTGTGGCATTAAGCTGTTCAAGGTCGGCAGCCGTCAGAAGTGTAGCGGCTAAAGGCTGTTCCAACAGACGGTCTTGCTGCTTGATTGCCACGACATTATACTCAGGTAAAGTAATAGTGTCGCGTACCGTCGCGCTCTGATGGGCTAAAGCAGCAACGGGAATACAGAACATGGCCGTCAAGGCCGTAAGAGCTGTAGTTATATCGGTTTTCATCACTGTGCAAAGTTAGCATGAGACCACCGCCTGTACAATCCTCATTATTTATGATTTTTTTGTTACCTTTGCACTGCTTTCCCTCTTTTCTGACGGTTCCGCGCCGCTACGCTCAGAGGCAATTTTTCTTCAACTCTACTTTTATCATGAAATCTATCAGAGAATTATACCGTATCGGCACAGGGCCGTCATCTTCCCATACAATGGGTCCACGCAAGGCCGCCGAGATTTTTCTGGCCCGTCACCCTCGCGCTGCCGCCTATGAAGTCACTCTTTACGGTAGTCTGGCTGCCACCGGTAAAGGCCACATGACTGACGTTGCAATCATTGATGTGCTTGAGCGTTCGGAAATGCCTGTCAATATCATCTGGAAGCCCGACGTATTTCTCCCCTATCATCCTAACGGTATGAAGTTCCGTACTCTTGATGCGATGGGTATACCTTCGGACGAATGGACTGTTTATTCCGTAGGCGGCGGTGCTATCGAGTATGAAGGTATGGTACGCGAAGGACAAGGTGAGATTTATGAACTCGATACTATGTCTGACATTATGGCTTACTGCGAGCGTACCGGCCGCGCTTACTGGGAGTATGTCGAACAGCGTGAAGGTTCAGGTATCTATGATTATCTTCATGATGTCTGGGAGGCAATGAAGGCTTCAGTAGAACGGGGCCTCAACACCGACGGCCGTCTGCCGGGACCGCTTAACCTACGCCGCAAGGCAAGCTCATATTATGTTAAAGCCGAAGGCTATCGCGACAATCTCCGCTCACGCGGCCGTGTGTTTGCTTACGCTCTCGCTGTAAGCGAAGAGAACGCTGCCGGCGGCACCATAGTCACGGCGCCTACCTGTGGTTCGAGCGGTGTTGTACCCGGTGTCCTCTATCATCTGTGGCAAAGCCGCCAATTCCCTGAGCGTGTCATGCTACATGCTTTAGCTACAGCGGGACTTGTCGGTAACATCGTCAAACACAATGCCAGTATCTCAGGTGCTGATGTAGGCTGTCAAGGCGAGGTAGGGGTAGCCTGTGCAATGGCCGCTGCCGCTGCCAGCCAGCTTTTCGGAGGTAGTCCGGCTCAGATTGAATACGCGGCAGAGATGGGTCTCGAACATCACCTCGGTATGACCTGTGACCCTGTATGCGGTCTGGTACAGATACCATGTATCGAACGTAATGCATACGCTGCCGCCCGCGCTCTTGATGCCAATATCTACGCCAGCTTCACCGACGGCTCACACCGTGTATCATTCGACCGCCTCGTCGCTGTAATGAAACAGACCGGCCACGACCTACCCTCTCTCTACAAAGAGACAGGCACCGGTGGCCTCGCCAAGGATTACTCCCAAATGCAACGCAAATAACACCCCCTCATCCGAGCTGCTATATATACATGATATACATGCCTCCTGGTTCTGTGTACGAGCTTCAGCTCGCTCCTACCCCCTATAACACAAGCGCCTGTCTCACGACAGGCGCTTGCCAAAACCTTAAAAAATCTAATCCTATGAAAAAACTTCATCAGCTGTGTACCGGTTACCGCGGCACTTACTGATGCCGCAAAGGTACGGTTTTATTTTCATATACACAACCTCACGCGCTTTTGCAGTGTGGTTTCTTTTTTACTCTCTCTATTTTTGCTAATGTCTACTTTTATCGTTCACACTCTGGGTTGTGGTTCTGCCAAACCCACCCCTCGTCATCAGCCATCATGTACCGTAGTCGAACATCGTGGCAATCTCTTTATGGTTGACTGCGGCGAAGGTGCACAACTTGCCTTCATGCGCCAGAGACTGCACTTATCACGTCTGAGCCACATATTCCTTACCCATCTTCACGGCGACCATGTATTCGGATTGCCCGGTCTTATCGGGACCTTAGGCCTTAGTCAGATAGGCGGCTCTCTTACAATCCATACCTTTGAAGAAGGCCGTATAGCACTAACCAGTATTTTTGACACTTTTAGCCGCAATCTCCCCTTTGAGGTACACTTCAATGTGATACGACCCGAGGAAGCTGTAATCTACGATTCTCCATCACTGAGTATACGAACTGTACCTTTACGCCACACACTGCCTGCGGTAGGATACATCTTCGAAGAGAAACCCCGTTTGCGTCATCTCCGCCGCGACATGTGTGACTTTCACGGGGTACCCGTTTATATGTTCAACCGCATCAAAGCCGGCGAGGACTTTACCCGCCCCGACGGCACCGTCATACCTAATCATCTTCTTACCGCTCCTCCTTCGCCTACCCTTTCATACGCCCATATCAGTGACACCGTCTATATGCCGGACCTTGCACCCCGTATCGGACCCGTTGACCTTCTGTTTCACGAGACAACCTACCTTACAGATCACGCAGCCGACGCACCCAAACGCGGTCACTCTACTGCGGCACAGGCGGCTATGGTAGCACGCGACGCCGGAGCGAAACGCCTCCTGACAGGTCACTATTCCTCCCGCTACGACGACGATGAAGCTTTCGTACGCGAAGCGTCCGCAATTTTTCCCAACGTCATAGCTGGCCGTGAAGGTCTTCGCACTCCTCTCGACTAACCCCCAAAAAGAGGCGAGCTGAAGCTCGCACACAAAACCAGAAGGCACTCCTGCATAAGAAAAACCTGCCGACACAGTAAACCCAAGAGGTAAAAATTAGGAGGCACAGTAAAGATTAGGAGGCACAGCTTGTGAAAATGAGCTGTGCCTCCTAGTTCTGTGTGCGAGCTTCAGCTCGCCTATATCTCAGTACTTATACCTCAGTTAAATCTTCGCACTCCAGCTACCCTCAGCGCTGCTTACCAGCACCACTACAGGGCTGCTTACATTAGTCTCAATACGTGCGCAGCCTTTAGCTGTACCCAAAGTAATACCTGTCATAGAGACAACACGCACCTCGGCATCTTCAGGCGCTGTAACCACTACAGCCATACCGTCACGACGGGCACTTACACCTGACAGTGTCACCTCATCGACACCCGAACCGCCATATTCAGCAAATTCGCGCACATCACTGGCTACAATATCGCCGTTCTCGTCCATCACCAATATTATAACTGACGTATTAGCCAAGTCAATCACGGTCTCAGGTACAGCGAAAGTCAGCTCACAGGCTTTTGGTTGGTCGCCTGTCCATGATTCACTCAATGGTTCGCCGGCATAGGAAGGCTCAATACAGCGTGCCACATGCTGATACACCATTTTATCGAAAGATATGTATTGCACACCGAACTCTCCGCCTGCAAGATATTTCGTCATGTAAGGTACAAGAAACTCACCGTATGCCGAGCTCACATACGATGCATCACGATTATAGAAACCATTAGTCTGCACATAGCCGGATGTATTACCGCGTACATTATCCTCAACCATTACGGCAGCGGCTGTCAGCTGACGTGACTCAGCATCGTAAGCATTACGCACATCGAAATGAACTGTCAAATCCTTACCCCACGGAGAAGCAGCATCAGGAGCATCGACAGAAGTTATATTCACCTGATTATAGCTGCGACGTTCCATTTGGCTGGCTACCTCCTGACGACGGTCAGGCATCAGTCCGCGTGACGAACGGTTGAAGATAGCCTGAGGATAGCTGCTCGTACCGTTACGGTCTATAGTCGAAGCCACATACCCCTCAACACCCTCGTTCATAGGGTCGGCATAATTGATATTACCATGTATGGCAATAGGTATCACACGGCCTTTGCCTTCCTCAACCGGATAAATGTCATGATAATATTCCATTGAAGCAGCTCCCGAAGGACAGGCCTGACAACCGGTAGCTGTCAATTCTTCTATAACCACATTACTTACGTAGCTGACTGTAGGCAGACCTACAGCTCCGGTCAATACAGAAGCGGGTGCACCCTCATAATTAGGTGTCACCGTTATAGTATAGTTCAGTGTCGAGCTACTGCTCATTTCTATCGGATCAAATGTCACACGCTGATACAGGAGACTTGTACCGTTACCACCGAAAGCTTTGGTATAACTACGTGTCTGTGTCTCGTCACCGGCAGTGAGCACAGCTGTAAAACCGGCACAGGCTACAGGAGTCTTCATGCCGACATTCAGATCTATAGTTACCTCCTGTCCGGCATCAGCCACCTGAGGTGTCTTATTATCAAAAGTCACGGCATAATTACCTATCTGTATATCGGTAAAGCCAGTCATTCCGAGGTCCTCACCTGTGCTGACAAAAGCCAGATGTACTGTCTTACCTGCAAAACCATTCAGCGGACAGTTAATTATCTTTGTGCTTACATCCGAAGCTGAGGTACCATTCACAGTACCTTCATATACCGGCACCTCACTGAAAGCATCATGTTCCGGACCATCTGTAGAGACCAGTACTTTAATCGGATTACGTCCCAGACCCCAGTTACCGGCGTTGCAATACACCGCACCGGTAAAGGTCAATTCCATAGCATCGTCAGTTATCTCTATCGGAGGAGTAATGAGCCATTGATCAGCAGCTGTGGCAGGATCAAAATTAGTACAGCTCATAGCGTAGCACTTATCAGCATGACGGAGTAAGAGATATACCGGGCCGTCACCTGTACTGCCGAAATAATCGCTCATTGAAGATGCCGGCACGGCACCGTTGCCATAAGTAGTCCACCCGTCGGTAGGATAATCGCTGTGCTGTTCCATAGCAATAAAGTTCTCGCTGAACAGCACCGGTGTTTCAACAGCACCAAAGGCACTTATAGCCAATGTAGCTGTCACAATCATGGTATAAAGCTTTTTCATATATATTTAAGGAGTATGTTTGGTATTTCAGTATATGGCAATAGATCCGACCTAAGTCAGAACACTATAGTTGTCGTTTAGACCCGGACAGCAGGGCTCAGTTTAAGTCGGTCTGAATTTAAGCCGCCGGTCTAACCGTAACGGCTTCACTTGCAAAATTAATAGCTTTCTCTCAATACCCCAAACTTTTTTAATCTTTACTGCTTCTGTTAGACAACACAAAAGATAGTCAACATACGGCCAACTTACTTTCACTCGCTGAAACCGATAGAGAGAAAATGAAGAATAGGCGCCATCCCTGTAATCCAATAGTACCAGCTGTGAACTCCGCTCCGCATCCGGTAATCAATAGGAATAGCCTTTCTTTTCATAGCAAGGAAAAATTCGACATTACCCTCATAAAAGAAGTCATTATCTCCGCAATCTGTATACCATCGTACACTTTTCAGCTTCTCTACCTCTTCAGGAGTAGCATTCTCCACGTACGCCGATGGATTGTTAACGATAAGTGAATTTGCATAGTCCTTATCAGTCTTGGCCATTTGGCTCTGTTCCGGATGGCCTAATATACCGCTTATCGCACACGAAGCACCGTAGAGTTCCGAATGTTTCTGCGCATAGACAATAGCAGCTTCTCCACCCATTGAAACACCTGTAATGACACGATGCTTCTTATCGGCAATTGTGCGGTAAGAAGCATCAATCAACGGAATCAGTTCGTTGTGAAAATACGCCTCATAATCCCAGCCGGGCACCGAAAAAAATCCTAAATGCTTACCGAGACTAAACTCACCTGTACCGCTTGCATCCGGTATTACTATAATCATAGGTACAGCCATGCCGGAACGTATGGCATCATCGGCTATCTGGGGTAAATCACCCTTACTTATCCATATTTCATGAGTGCCTCCGGCCGGATGCAACAGATAAAGCACCGGATAACGCTGCTCACCCTCCGTATACCCGGCAGGCAAATAAACAGAGAAATCCTTATTGACACCAAGTACATCACTACTCATAGAGCAATGTTCCACACAGCCGCTACCGGGCAATTGTCCGAAATGACTCACGGCCTTACGCCGCTCCAGCAGTTTTCCCATCTCAATAATACAGCTATCAATTCAGAATAATGTTAATTCAAACCGAAGAGTCTTTCACTATCAGACTCCCTATAGAAAACATCATTCAGCTTATAATAGTTGTATTGTTACATTTAGATGAGATTATCTCTCCGTACGCATAAGGGGGAGACCTGATTCTGTAAGGGTGAAGTTTATGAAGTCATTAAGACGCTTAATCTGATGGAGCATGGGTATCAGTTGTTCCATGAAATCGGGTTTGTCAAAAAATGAGTCGGCTAAAGGCATCGAGACTCCGAATTCTCTGGGGCGGACATAGTCAATGTATTCCCAGTCTCGATCGAAGCCTTTAGGAGCTGTTTTAAGCCAATCGTCACCAACCTTAGGAAAGAACTTTTTGAACTCAGGAGATTCAACAATAGATATGTATTCCTCAATGTTATCGCGGATATCGTTACGTATGGCTGTAAGATGCTTTGTAGAAAGGCCGTAGTTACCTCCGCATATTATCGAAGCACCCGGCTCTAAATGCAAATAATATCCTGACAGTAAAGATTTCTTTCCGAAAGGAGGACATACGAAAATACCCACATGAGTCTTGTAGGGAGTCTTGTCTTCCGAGAACCGTGTATCACGCATAAGCCTATAAACACACTTTTCAACCGGAAAACTTGCGGCTGATGGTTCAACAGTTGCAACAACATTTATAAAACGTTGCGCCGTCTCATCACGTAGCGTTTTGAATGCCTGATACTCTTCTTTATGCTCTGCTATCCACTCACGGGTATTATTTCGACTGAGACGATTCAGGAAATCGAATATAGGATTTGTCATCTGATGTAAAATTTAACGGTTTATTTCATTATCTAATTTAGTCTCTATTTCTTTAATAGATGGTATAGTGCCCTCAACTTTCTCAGGATATAGCTTTTCAAGTTCATATTCAGATATACCAAGAGGCTGACTACTTGATTCAAGGGCATATTGAGCCAAAGTATTACTTTTTTGTTTACAAATAAGCAATCCTATTGTAGGATTATCACGTCCTTTTTTACGAAGGAGATGATTACAAGCCACAACATACCCACCCAATTGCCCTATATCGGAAAAGTCGAACTCACCGATTTTTACTTCTACAACTACATAACAAGACAATTTAAGATTATAGAAAAGCAAATCGATAAATTTCTCTTTCTCGGCTATTTGTAAGTGATATTCCTTACCAACGTAAGCGAATCCTGTGCCAAGTTCTAATAGAAAGTTAGTAATATTTGTCAATAGTGTATCTTTTAGTCTACGTTCATTATATTTTCCATGTAGACCTGTAAAAGAAAAATCATAAGGATCGCGAGTAAGTTCTTGTGCCAAATCACTATCTACATCGGGAAGTGTATTCTTAAAATTAGTTAGAGCTTTACCACTACGATCATAAAGATTTGAGCCTAACATATTGAGCAAAATATTTCTACTCCAACCATTTTCCAATGTTTGGCGTACAAAAAATAGAGCTTTGTGAGGATTATCAGAACATTTATCTATAATATAACGATGGTGCCCCCAAGGAATAGAGAACAAATCTGAATATAAACTTTCCACAAGTTGTGGAAGAATTTGGATTTGTTGACTATAAAGAGCATAGAAACGTTTTGCATAACGTATGGAGGTTTCAGAGAGTCCTTCAACATTAGGCATCTCGTGACGTAAATCACGACTTAATGTGGCATAGAATTTACTACCATACTTATTATCTGCCTGCTTTTCCTCAATATCTTTACCCAACTCCCAGTAATAGCGTAACAACTCTTTATTTATCTTTATAGCTGCTTTAATTTGACTACTGTGATAACGCTTTACAAGTTCTTTAACCCATAAAGTATATTCCCTATCCAATATACTGATTGATTTATCCATACCTATTTATCAAGAGTAATT
>CAMWVA010000004.1 GCA_947177575.1 uncultured Porphyromonadaceae bacterium
TAGCTGCATGTATTCTTCTTGATATTTCAACCAAAGATATTGCTGCTATGCAATCAGTGTCAATACGTACTATTGAAAATACCAAATACCGTCTTTATAAAAAACTCGGAGTACCTTCAGCTGAAGTAGCTGATTACCTCAGATCATTCCTGTAACTAAAAACGGAGAATTATTCAGCATTGTTCTTTAGCCAGTCGGTGCGTACTTTGTCGGGAAGATGGCGAACGGCGAAGTCGGAGAAGGTAACGTTGAAGCCATCACCGTCGGGACAGGCAGCCATCATACCGATTTTGACAGGACAGTTAGCTTCCATCCAGGCGTTGCGCATCAGAGTGTATTCTTTATCATCGAATGAATAGAATATCTCTATGGCATCAAGACGACGGACCGCTTTAATCCAGAGTTCCTTAACGGGTCTGTCAAGGGCTATCACACTCCAGTCGGAAGTATGGTGAGTGACAACGGTGCTGAGATTGTATTTGCCGTCAACAAATTCAATACCTGTTTTGATATAATTCTCATGGTCGATACGTATCATCATACCGGCTTGGTCAAAGCGTACCTTATAGTCGCCTGCTACCTTAAGTTTGGCTTCGAACTCTCCACCGTATTCGGCATAATAGAACGGAGCATCATCTACCGTAAAACCATAATGCGATATACGCCAGTAATCACTTTTGGGGGTGACCGACATTGTGAGTTTACCGTCTGAAATTGACCAGTCGGTAGGCTCATTAAACCAATTCATCTTTTCCAGTGTCTGTGCACTAACGTTCAGTATAGCTACCACGCCGAGTAGCAGTGTAATAAGTTCTTTTTTCATATCTGTAGTAATCTTTAACGTAAATAATAACCTGAAGCTCTTTTCCTCCGCCGCTATCATCAGATAAACAGTCGGATTTATTAACTTTGCAAAGTTAGTAGCTTACTGGCTAAACCGCAATAATTACAAATAACCAATTTTCAGGTATGAGCTATCAGAAAGAAATAGACAGTCTATTACGTAAACAGCCTTTTTCTGAGGACAGGAAAGATACACATTCGGTGTACAGATATGCCGAGGGAATTGCTGCTATCGAGAATTGCGTTGTGGTAGTCAGTGATCTGAAATCGGGTACAAGCAGGATATTCAATGGTGCTTTTGCCGAGGTGTTAGGTCTGACAGACTACACCTGTGAAAACTCAATCTGGGAGAAAGAGATTATAAGCCGGATTACAGATAGAGAACGTGATGAAAAATATGTAGCGGAATTGCGTTTTTACAATTTTCTGCGTCAGATTCCACGTCGTAAACGTAGCAACTACTACCTGACCACTGTTTTACAGTTCAGAGATAGAAACGGCAATCCTATAGATGTGCTGCACAGATTGTATTATATCTATGATGACTCGGCAGATATTGTACGCTACGGTTTATGCCTCTATGGGCCGGCTGTATTTAATCTGCCAGCTAAAAGTATAGTTATAAATTCAGTCTCCGGCAAATGGGAAGAATTGTCAGGAGCAGCTGATAATCATATACTCAGCAAGCGTGAGAAGCAGGTTCTGACTCTAATAGAGCATGGACTGACAAGCCAGAACATAGCTACAGAACTCTGTATCAGCAAACACACGGTAAGCCGCCACCGGCAGGAAATTCTTGCCAAATTACAGGCACATAATTCAACTGAGGCGTGTCGCCGTGCAAAACAACTTAATCTTATTTAGTTCTTTAAAATTATACTTATCTTTTTATTAATATAACCTATCAGCAAGTCTATTTCAGAATACCGGAAGACGCACCGGATTGCCGTGATATATCGTTATCCTGACTGACTTTTTTGCCAAAGCCGAAAGTATATGTTGCTGAAAGCTGTATAAGGGCATGACGTGAGGCGTTACTGATGTGGGTATCGGTAGAATAATATTCGCTACGCATTGTATCATACGATGCACACCAGCTCCAGCGCTGAATATTCTGTGCCGTCAGGCGTATATTCCATATCTGGTTACTCCAGCCAGCCTGTAAGATGAAGTTTCCTTTGACTTTACTCCATATACCTGACATAGAATCGTAATTTTCGGTAGCTTTAGGCGATTCATACACAACCGCAAAATTAAATTGTCCTGCATAGTACAGAGTCTGTACATAATAGCTTATACAGCTACGGTTAATATTATAGGGCTGACCGTTATGAACATAGAGCTGTGCCAACTGTGCGTATAACTGCAAGCGGCCTTCAAACTGTGTTATTGAAGCGTTAATGCCATAATTGTAATGACCGAATTGTCCTATCGGTTGTTGGATTGTTCTGATAATACCGTCAGAAGAAGGAGTATATACAAATGCTGCTCGATTACCCACAAGCCAAGTATTAGCAAAAAAAGTCATACTGAATTTACCGGAAGGTATAAATGTATAATTCACTCCTATATCGTAGCTGCGGTGCGATTTAAGTAACGGATTACCGGTATGCCATAAGAAAGGTAAAATCTGGATAACATTCTCACTCTTATAGTTAGCCGACGGAGGCCACACAGAGTAATGAAATATTCCTCCGAAAGAATTTTTATGGTTTAGCACATAACTAAAGGAAACATCAAGATAGGGATAATCCGAATCAGCTTTGTTTTCGTTAAGCTTAGTCATAAGCCAATTCCAACCGATACCGAAATATCCTGAAAAGCTTGAATTGGTAAAACTATACGAAGCACCGAGTTGACCGAATTTTGTTACAGAAATATCTATAGCATTGACCGAACCGCTATAGTCTGTATGATTATGCTCGTACAGACCTCTAACAAAAGCTCTGAACGAATGTCGGTCAGTAAATCTGTGATTGTAATCTAACTGTAGATTGCCTCTATGTGTGTCATCATCAGCTCCGTTTACAATCGGATTAAAATCTGATTCTGTATATTCTGACTCTTGGTCAGTATGGGAAAAAAGATAACCGGCTGAAGCAGTCAGCGAATTACGTGGAGATAACGTAAAATAATAGTAACCGTTATAATTCAAGTATTTAGCATTACTATAAGATAAAGAAGCATAACTACCCTTCTTAAACAGGTCCTGTGAGTAACTTACAATTCCCCAGCTGGCATTATACGGTGTGTTATCCAGACCGAATGAAATCTGACTGTTAGCGGTTATTCTGTCGCTACTATATAAAGCCCGTAGGCTGGTCTCAAAATTCTGTTTACTGAATTTCGAAGCAATAGCAGATGAATTTCTCTGAAAACTCAGAGGATTTCCGTTAGCCTGAGGAAAACGGAAGGTTTCGGTACGGTCAGTACCAAAATGATTATTGTTCATATAATACCCGTATCCCATCACATCATAAGTCATACGCTTGTTAACGAGACGTGTATTGGCTTGCAGCAGTCCGGAGTTTGCAATAAAATTCTCTGTAGCAAGTGCTTTTACATAACCTCCGTATTCGTATTTCACCATACGGAAATTAATGACATATTTATTACCTTGAAATCTGGAGTCTGACGGATATGTAAGATATTCCACGCTTCTGACATCGGACATCTTCATCATTCTGAGCTCATCTGCTGTGGCAGGCACATAATCTATATACATAGCCACAGGCTGACCTGCTGCCGTCAATACATCTGCTGACCCGAGGCGCACATTAAGCTGAGGAATAGCCATACGCCCGAGCAAATCAGTAGCCGTCTGTGAGGCATTCTTCTGCCGCTGAGTAGGTCGGTAAACACTTTTATCAGAATATAAAGCAGCTGCATCAGCTTCGACATTGACATTTTTGAGCTTCACAGGCAGTTCAGCCATGACAATTGTACCTACCGAAAAATTATCACATTTTCTGAAAGTAGGTCTGTAGCCTAAACAGGTAAGTTTGGCTATCACGCCCTGTCGGTCGCAGAGAATAGAAAAATACCCGGCATCATCTGTTATACCGTAAGTAATTACAGTCGAATCCTTAGGTACAAGCAGCATAACTGTAGCAGCCGCTACAGGCTCATGGTCAGTACCTATAGCCCGGCCTGTATAACAGAATTTACCACGCTGAAGAGCTTCAATATAAAATACACCGTCTTTCTTTACAACAGACACAGGATTTAGTCCTACAGTTTGCCGCAAAGCTTCATAGTCATCATCTGTATAGATACGTCCCGAAGTTTTGTAATGGTCGAGCTCCTTATATATGAAAGCTAAGTTTAGATTAGGATGATCTTTGCCTATACGTACCAGAGCCTCAGAGACAGGTATGTTACTGAAGTTATAAGAATATTTCCGACCTTCAGCTGTAACAAAAGCTACAGCCATAAGGATAATGGTAAAGATAAGTTTCATAGTCTATAGTGTGTCTTACAAGCGTACGTTGTTTGTCGTACACTTATAAGACCCATAACTTCTCAGAAACTCAACCTTCCGAACAAAATTTTAATATCTTTCTCAGATCCTTCTTATATAACTTATAATGATCAGAAGTAAGCAGAGCTCTTTTACGGGTAAAATGACATGCAAGATTTTCACATATTCTACCGACACGGCTGTAACCTATAGCAGAGCATACCTTTTCGGTAATGTGCCCGTATTTACGATAGAATATATTGAAAAGCAGATACCCCACCTTCTGATGAGCAGGCATACGTCGCAGAATATTCTTCCAACTGTAGATATCTTTGTATAATTTCAGATAACCGGTCCTCAGTTCCTCTGCGGTCATCGATAGAGGTGTATATACTACTTCAGAAGTAGTATAATCTCTTTGATTGAAATTTACAATCCGGCCGGCTTCAATCATATCTTTATGCTGTTTTGTACCCGGATATGGGGTAAGGATGTGGGAAGTCACAGTTTCAATCCTGTTTTTTACAATCCAATCAAGAGTATGTCTGAAAGTATCGGGAGTATCACCGTCAAGACCGAATACGAAACTGGCATTAATCATAATACCGCGCTTATGTATCTCCTCAACAAGTCGTTCGTAGCGCTTCACGGAATTCTGATTCTTACTGACACCCTTCAAGGCTGCTTCGCTCAGAGTCTCAAATCCGATAAAAAGACCTTTACAACCGGCCTCTTTCATTTCATCTAAAAGTCCAGGAATATCAGCTACATTTGCCGATACAGCCGCCTGCCATTTCAATTTCATAGGCTGGATAGCTTTCAGAAAAGCACGTGTCCATACAGGATTTCCGATAAAATTATCATCAATAAACATAACATGACGCTTACCAAGAAACTGTATGTCTCTTATCACATCTTCTATCGGACGGTTGACGTATGAATTACGAATATTGGCACAGCTGTTGTAACAGAATTCACACTTAAAGGGACATCCGCGACTGGCAGAAATCACGTTTACAAACAGATATTTTCCTGCGTCAATCATATCGTAGGCAGGTCCCATCATCTCATGAGGAGAAAGATGGGTACACGAATAACGGGATTTAAGCTCTCCGCTCCTCAAATCTGCCATAATAGCAGGCCATGTCTTTTCAGCAAATCCGATACAGAGTACATCAAACTTGCCTTTAGCGCTTTCCGGATCGGAAGTAATCTGAATACCGCCGGCCACAACAGGTATGCCTCTGCTACGCAGAATCCCGGCTATCTCAACAGCTCGCGGCAAGGTGTCAACCGTCACAGTTATGCCGGCAATATCCGCCTCCAGACTGTTAAAATCGCAAGTCTCGACATTTTCATTGAGAAGTTTAATCTCATTTTCTTCCCTTATGACATTTGCCACAGTCAGAAGACCCAGTGACGGAGCCATACGGGTTTTGAGAGTTGTATCCATAGGACGCATTCTCATCTTAGGCTGTATCAGGACTACTTTCATTACTATTAGTTTTGGTTGACAGTTAATTAGAGGCTTTATTAAGTTGAGGAATCGGATTAGTGTAAAAACACTTAAAGAATCCGTGCGGACTACTGTCGATAGCCCATAGACGAGGATAAATTGTCGCACTGCCGAAATGCAGGTGCGCTGGAGTATTGGCAGCATTTCCTGTATTGCCGACTGTACCTATCCTGCCTCCTAAGGCAAACAGATGAGTCGTCACCTCATCTAAATGAGCATAATAATGCAGACGCCAGCCCGGAGCCAGAGTCACTACGCAATTACCGCCTTTCCCCGGCATATTACCGGCAAAAAGCACCAGTTCGACAGGATACGCACTCTGCACCGGAGTTCCCTTCTTAGCGAAGATGTCTACTCCCTTATGAGTCACTGAAGTTCCCCACGGATAATACCAGAATGACTGAGGATGATAATCAGAGGTAGTAGCTCCCACCACCGGATTTCGGAATGGCAGAAAAGCCATTAGAAATCCGAACACAATCACTCCGGCTGTCACATACATCGCCGAACGAAACTTCTTCTTCTTTATTAGTTTCTTCATAAACATAGCACTTATAGTATACCTTAGACTCTGCAAAGGTAAACCAAGTGTGAAGCATCACCAATAAATAAGGTGTACGATGTATGAAGTCCCCGACCTAATGTATGAATCCGTCAATTGAGCATGCTTAAAATCTTTGTTAGGTATATTCATTATTGTCTAACTTAAACAGTATCATCAACACATTCGATAAATAGAGAGGTAGGGTGAGAGAAGAGACCGGCCCAATCTTAGGAGTTTTGGAAATCTGAGTTTTTTCGTTAACTTTGCTTAGGAATAATGATAGATATTTCTTATATAAGAAAATTATGGGTATAGTGCCTAAATATGCAATCGGACAGCAGGACTTTAAATCTTTGCGATTGGCTCATTGTGTGTATATTGATAAGACTGAGTACATTAAAAAAATAATTTCATCAGGGAGCCAGTATTATTTCCTTGCTCGGCCACGCCGCTTTGGGAAAAGCCTCTTTCTCTCCATGCTCCGTTACTTCTTTGAAGGAGAAAGAAATCTATTTAAAGGACTTTACATTGATTCTGTTGATTGGGACTGGAAATCATATCCGGTGTTATACCTTGATCTTAATAGGGAGAGGTATGCGGAGACGGAAAAATTGAACAGCATACTCGACAATTTATTCAGTAAGTGGGAATCTAAATATGAAGTTGCAGTGATAGCAAACGATCTTTCCTCAAGACTCTCTAATATCATTGAAGCCGCTCACAGAAAGACCGGTAGACAAGTAGTCATTCTTGTTGATGAGTATGACAAACCGCTGGTCGGAAACCTCAACAAGAAGGAAAATTTTGAGTATTACCAAAATCAGCTCGCCTCAATATATTCCAATTTCAAGAGTAGTGCAGAGCATATAAGACTCGTGTTCCTCACCGGAGTCAGCCGGTTCAGCAAGCTGAGTGTTTTCTCTGACCTAAATAATATTGCCGACATTACTTTCTCTAACGAATTTGCCCATATCTGCGGAATTACTGAAAAGGAGATGCTCGATAATCTTAGGTCCGGAATCAAAAAATTGGCACAATACATGGAAACCACATTCGATATAGCACTCAATTTGCTTAAGGAGAATTATGATGGATACCGCTTTGCCGAGAGAGGAAGTGATATATATAATCCTTGGTCACTACTAAATGCCATGGACGCTTCTAAGATAGATAACTACTGGAACGAAACCGGAGTACCCACTATTACCATAGAGGCTCTAAAGAGAGTAAATGCTGACCTTGAGAAGACCTTTGACAGCTATTGTTCATCATCTGATCTGAAGGGTCTTGATCTTCTTGACCCTAATCCACGTGCCCTCCTTTATCAGACAGGATATCTCACCATAAAAGGTTATAATGCAAAGCTCAATAGGTTTCACCTCGGAATACCTAACCGTGAGGCAAAGGAAGCATTGGTTAAGGTGCTGATTCCTGCCTACCTAAAGTATAAATCTGTGTTCTCAAATGAGGTAACTGACAAGATTGTGGTAGGCTTTGCATTTGGAGAGCCGGAAGAGGCGATGAAGGCTTTGCAAGCATATTTTGCCGGTATTGATTACTCCCTGAGGATTGATAATGAAAACAACTTCCACAACGCATTTTTCCTCTTGATAGACCTTATCGGTCTGAATGCAAAAGTAGAGTCGCATACCTCTAACGGACGCATCGACATTGAGGTCACCACTGATGAGTATATATACATTATCGAACTGAAGTATGACCATTCGGCTCAGGAAGCTTTGGAACAGATTGAACGCAAACAGTATGCAAGGAAGTACCATACCGATTCCCGTAAAATCTTTCTTATCGGTGCGACATTCTCATCTAAGACTCGCTGTATCGAAGAATGGCTCATAAAAGAACTACAGTAAACCATTCTCAAAATATGACACCCCCATCAAACAACGACAATTATTTTATAATTATAGTTGAGTAATTATACTTTTTCTATAATCCAGCTATCGAGTCCACGTGCCGAGTCACTGAAATTTGCGCCGATAAGATAAAGCTGACGTTTATTAAGTGCATAACGTCCTGAATAATCACGGCTATATATCTGAG
Source organism: uncultured Porphyromonadaceae bacterium (assembly GCA_947177575.1). GTDB lineage: Bacteria > Bacteroidota > Bacteroidia > Bacteroidales > Muribaculaceae > Lepagella. Next base: position 8,425 of record CAMWVA010000004.1, read on the forward strand.
TTATAGCTTCTTCAGCACTTTTATTGTATTTAAATTCAAAAATATAGATATAGGCAGATGTAATGATTTCGAGATCAGTACGTCCGTTGTTGGTGTGGCGTTCCATCTGTACCTCTGAACCAGCAAGAGTGAAAATCAGGTAAATCAAGTTCTGATATAGTTTTTCACTGTGCTGTTCATAAGGTATATCTTTTATCATTGTCTGTAACCCTTTCATAAAGGCGTCAATATCACCTGTATACAAATCTCGATAAAATTGTACGATGCTGAAAGACGTATCTGCTTTATCTGCTGACGATAGATAAAAAGGTAGAAGTGCCTGAGCGAAGCCTGTTTCCACTTCATAATTAGGAAAGTGAAGTTCAATCAGACGTCCTTCTGTACTTTTTATAGTCAGATATCCGGTCTGAAACAACAGAGGAACAGGATTAGATGAGTCAAAACCCACCGATACGAGATCAGAACGATTTACCCATTGACTATTCAAGGAAGGCAAATCTATACGACTGTCACGTACACGCTTAGCAAAAAAAGTAGGAGTACCTGTCTGAAACCAGTAAAAATCCAACTCACGTCTTTTCAGTGTACTCAGTACACTGAAAGGATTATACAGACGACTACCTTTGGGTGTGAACTGATAACCATCGTAATATTTGCGCATGGTCAGCAGAGCATTTTCATAACTCATTCCGTTTTCTTCCGCGAGCAACTGTATTCCCTGTTTAAAATTATCGGTTAGTTCTTTTTCAGTCCAACCACATACTTCAGCAAAATCATTTGACATAGATATGTCATCAAGATTATTGAGATCGGAAAATACACTTACCTTATTAAAGCGTGCCACTCCTGTAAGTATAGCAAAACAGATGTACATGTCCATACTTTTAAGTACACCGAAAAAACCTTTCAGAGTAGCCTGATTTTTTATAAAAAGTTTCGGATTGTCTTCTATAGCTAATAACGGTTTGTCGTATTCGTCTACAAGAATAGCCACCTGCCGACCCGTACGTTCATATATTCTTTGTATGAGTTGTTCAAATCTAACTGACAGGAAAGGGTATGGTTCACTTATACCATACTGTTTTTCGTAGAAAGACAGTATACTGTCAAGGCGTTTATCAAGTCCGTCTTCCAAAGTATAATTGGAAGTATTAAGGTCTATATGTATGACAGGTCGCGGTGTCCAGTCTACATTCATACTATCAAGTGCAAGCCCATCAAACAGTTCACGCCTACCCTCAAAATAAGCACGTAAAGTGGAAAGTAACAGACTTTTTCCGAAGCGCCGAGGCCGGGAAAGAAAATAATATTTACCCTGCAGTGTAAGACGCGCTACATATTCTGTCTTATCAACATAAGTGTAACCACCTTCAATGATTTCGGAAAAAGTCTGTATTCCGACCGGATATTTCGGTATTGTCATAACTCATTACAGCCCATTTGAGAGGCCAGGGCATAAAGTTAATGGTTTGTAACAATATATACAACCAACTATAGTATTTTATAATATACATTTTAGCAGAGAGAATCCTATCGCTGTATTTCTTTCGTCAATAGAAATTGAATCATCTTGAAATTTGGTGAAAAAGCGTTTCGGATTACTGAAAATGTTTGTAGGATTTGTGAAGCAGGTTATGAGCTTCGCCGTACAGAAAGCGTCTTGCCGACTGCTACACGTCGAGATGATTGCATCTTTATAATGTTTACATTGATATGGTCATTGCTTTCCTTCGAAATCATATAGCTTTTGATAATGCAGAACATATTATTTTTCTTGGGTGGTTAGGCGGATTTAGTTAAATTTGCGCTATGGATACAGTGATATTTGATTTTGACGGTACATTAGCTGATACACGTGAGAGTATTATAACCACAATGACAGAGACTATGCGTGTTTTAGGACGTCCTGAAGCAGACGCAGATGTGATGACTGCATTGATAGGATTGCCTTTAAAAGAAGGTATACGCCGAGCCGCAGGAATTGAGGACGAAAAAGCACTTGATGATGCTGTCGCGCTTTATCGCAAGATATATCAAGATATGGCACCCCATTCTATAAAGCTTTATCCCGGTGTAAAGGAAACGTTAGAGAATCTTGTAGCTAACGGTTACAGGCTTGCTGTGGCTACCAGCCGAGGTAAGGAGTCGCTCAAACAAATGCTTGAGGTAACAGGAATAGCACATCTGTTTACTGTATTGAAAGCTGATGAAGATGTAATAAATAAGAAACCCGCACCGGATATGGTACGGGATATATTGTATGAGCTTGACTGCTGGCCGGCTGAGGCTATGATGGTGGGTGATACTACATTTGATATAATGATGGGTAAAGGTGCCGGTGTGAGGTCGTGTGGTGTCACATACGGTAATCACAATCGCTTTCAGCTTATAGAAGCCGGAGCTGACTATGTAGTTGATTCCATTACTGAAATTATACCGCTGATGTCAACTCCTCCAAGGCTTTAAGGTATAAGTATCTTACCTCTACGATTTATGTAAAGTCCCGGTAGACTCGGATGTGTGACCGGTCGCCCCATAAGATCAAACCATTGATTATCGTTACTATCAGTATTTATAAGCTCCACACCGTTGTCTTTATCGGCAAAACTGCATATTGTCGTAAGAGCCGAACATGCATGTCCGGTAGTGCTATCGAACAGCGGTGCGTTATACCAGCCTGAGAGTGATGTGCCGTAAGCGTTGTATTCAAGCCACCACCAAAATAGACCTGTAACCGATGTATGCTCTCTGAGCATATTGACAAGGTCACGAGCAAATTGATTTTGGCCTTCATCGGAGTAAGCATAATCTACTTTCTGATTAGTGCCCGGTACTTCCCATTTATATGAATAACCGGTCTCAACTACCATAATCTGTTTATCAGTGAAATTCTGTTCGAGGTCTTCGATAGCACGCTTAAGCGATGACAGCGGCCCGTGAAAATAGGGATAATAGCTAAGACCAATTATGTCGTAGTCAATACCAAGACGTTGCATCCAATCATAAAAATTACGCTGAACGTCCGGAGTGGCCACACGTTCAGTGTGTAGTACTATGCCTGCATCTGGACATACTTCGCGACAAGCTTTTATGGCATGACTGAGCAAGTCGCCGAGACGATGCCAGTTAGTATCCGAACCCATAAATGTTTTCTTCAGTTCCTTGTCAGGTGTACCGACAGGTCCCCAAAGCATTCCATAACTTATTTCGTTACCGGGCTGAATAAAGTCAGGCTGTGCACCGGCCTCGGTAAGGGTCAAGAGAACATCACGCGTATATTCATACAGAGTTTGCGCCAAAGCCGTGTCATCGAGTTTAGCCCAGTCGGCCGGAGTCCATTGAGCGCCCGGGTCAGCCCACGTGTCAGAATAGTGAAAGTCAAGCATAAGTGCAAAGCCTTGCTGCTTGAGACGCTGGCACAATGGTAAAATATATTCAAGAGACTGACACGCGTTAGCATCAGCACCCTGACCCTTATAATGGTCCGGATCAACGAACAGACGTACCCGCATCGCGTTCATACCCTGCTCATATAACCAGGGTAACAATTCAGATACAGGTGTACCATCGTGAGTCTTATATTGCGCACCTGCTTCTTCATACTCAGGCAACAATGATATATCTCCACCTACATATCTATCGGCAGCATAAGTAGGCATAATACCTATCAGCATCAACGGACACAGAACAAAGTATAAACATTTGATAATTTTCATGATACAAATTATTTCATATTAAAAGTTTAATAGGAACATCGCAGTTCGGTACAATTGTCACTTACCTGTTCTATGATTTCACGGCACTTTTTTTCACTTATTTTAATCTTAGTTCCTACAGCTATGAAATCAGAAAGTGTCGGAGTACCTGTACCGTTAACTGAGGTAGCATGCTGACCATTATAGCCTTCTGTACATAATGTCAGGTCGTAGGCAGGAGCAAGACGCCATCGCCACTTACCTGTAGAATTACGTTCAACTAAAAAACTGAAATTCTTACAATGGTCATCTTTGTTGTCAGTGACATAATTGAATATCATACGACGGAACATTTCCTCTACATCGTTTGGGTTTTGAGTCAGATAGCCAGTTAGCGCAAGTAGATTGCTATAATCAAGTATCGGGGTAGCCAACGATACATTAAGCAGGCCTCCGGCTGTAGCTACATGCAGGCGACATCCGTCAGAGGCGATATCAAATCTACGGCAAGCAAAAAACCTGTCATTGACAAGTCTGAAATCAGGCACATCAATCCCACATTTCCGAGCTATTTCATTATAGCGGTATTCCTGTTGCCCAATGTCTTGTGGGTCGTATATATGACGAAACTTTATAAGCCAATGACCTTCAGCATCTGAGAAAATGGCTTTAGGACGTGCTCCTCCGCTGTTACCACTATTAGAAAGTAATAACTCCACATCATAGTCTTGTTTCTCTTTCAGTACTTCTAATGCTTTGGCCTGAAGTAAATCAAAATTATCTGTCTCTTTACCGATGATAATATTTGTTTCAGGTCGATAGGTCAAGGCACCCATGCCATTTTCTCCTACTATACTGAGAAGGTCAAGAACAGACAGAGTAGTATCATCAATACCTTCGTGCATAAGAGCTTTATGCAACAGATAACGTCCGTAACCGTCGGGCAGACTATCTTCAAAGATTCCGAAACTGCCATTAAAAGGAGTAGGTTTGGCAATGAATAAACCAGCTTTCAGTGGAAGTTCGAGTGGCGATATACTGAAACCTTTCCCGATCCATTGTGCATCGTATTCAAATGTGCATAAACGGTTATCGGGAGTCAGAGAAAGAATACCTACCTGACGGTTATGGAATAGCACATGGAGACGGTTGATCTTTTTCATTTCTTTCTGTGATAAGCTTTTTTCTTACCCATATTTTTACGTATCTGAGTAAGTTCCTCCATGGTCGAATATTTTGGAGCAGAAAATATGTTTCTGATTTCTGTTACGTAGCCGAGGGCTGTCGCCAACAGAATTAGATTTCTGAGTGAGATGAGAGCTTTCTGTTCAAAGCGTGAGATATTGGCTAAAGCCACGCCTGACTGTCGGGCTATCATTTCGCGAGTAAGACCTTTCTCGATACGGCGTTTACGGAAGTCATCGGCTATCTGCCGGGATACTTCATCACAATCGGGAGGCATATAGCTTTCCAATAAAGCTAACATATTATCTGTATTGTTCATATTAGGTACCATACAGCTCAAATATTATCAGCTACAAAAATAAGGATAATTTATGATATTATCAAACCAGATTTATTATTTTGGGAATAATTTTATAAATTTGCGCCTGTAATATTAAATATCTGATTTCATGCGATTAGTAATTCAACGCGTGAGTGAAGCTTCGGTATCAATAGACGGAAAGCTATACAGCGCGATAGAGAGAGGACTGATGATTCTTGTAGGCGTGGCTGAAGGTGATACCGCCGCCGATGCCGAATGGTTGGCAGCCAAAACAGCAGCAATGCGGATATTTCCCGATGACAAAGGTGTGATGAACCGTTCTCTGATTGATATAGATGGTGAAGCTCTTGCCGTAAGTCAATTCACATTGACAGCTTCAACAAAGAAAGGGAACCGTCCGAGCTATATACATGCGGCCGGACACGATGTGGCCATACCGCTCTATGAACTTTACTGCGAACAACTCGCAAAACTGTTGGACCATGAGGTAAAACGCGGAGTATTCGGAGCTGATATGCAGGTAAGTCTGATAAATGACGGCCCGGTAACGATTATTATTGACTCACGTCTACGCGAATGATTTGTTGATAAGTATTAAGTAAAATCTGTTCAGTTTTGTATTTCCTTCAGATTTATATTAACTTTGCATAAACGAGAATTATTCACAAATTATGCCACGATACATAGACCCGTTTATTGACTTTGGATTCAAATATATCTTTGGCCGTGAAGAATCAAAGCCTTTGCTTATGGATTTTCTTAATGAATTGCTGAGGGAAGAGCCGGGATTTGTACCGATAGTGAAGATTGATTTTCTCGACAAAGAGAAGATTCGTAGCGGACGTAAAACACGCGGTGTTATATATGATATTCACTGCGAATGTTCCAACGGACGTCGTTTCACGGTAGAGATGCAGAATCAGCCACAACCTTATTTCTTTGACCGTATTATCTATTATGCGGCTAAAGGTATAGTAGATCAGGGTATGGCAGGTAAAGATTGGAAATATTCTTATTTACCCGTTTACTGCATATCATTCATGAAATTCGTTATGGAGGGGTATGAGAACCGGTTTCGTATTGAAGCTGCTTTATGTGACCTTGAGACACGAGAACCATTTTCCGATAAACTACGTTTTATATTCCTCCAGACTCCTGTTTTCGGAAAGACATATCCTGAGGAGTGTAATACAGCATTCGAACGCTGGATGTATAACATTATAAATCTATCAGAAATGGATACAGTAGCATTCATGGACCAAAACAGTGTATTTAAGAGCCTTGATAGTATGGCCTCTTATGCTATGCTGAGTGAACAGGACCGCAGAGCATACGATGCCGATGTGAAAGCATATCGGGATCTACGTGGTCAGATTGAGTATGCCGAGACAAAGGGAAAAGAGAAAGGAAGAGTTGAGGGAAGAGCTGAAGGAAGAGCTGAGGAAAAGGCTGAGATTATCAAAGAACTTTGGCAACAAGGCATGGGACTTGATTTTATAGCCGGAGTAGCTAAGATAACTGTAAATAAGGTAAAGGAAATTTTAAACATAGATTAGCCTTTTCTTTTATCATATTGTATAGATGTCAGAAAATGAATCGGAAAGTCACCGATAAAGCAGGTAAAATCGCTTTATCGGTGACTTGACTGAGCGCTATAATAATCACAACACAATAGACAATAAATTTTTTATCTCTGTAGCTGTTACATTTTAACTGTTAAATCGTATCTATAATATAACGACACTGAGAACAGATAGTCTGACATCTTATTACGTAATTAATACTACGAACAACATACAATCATACGCCTTAGCCTTTAGAGTATTGTGGTCACTCTACCACAACAGGTTGAAAAATGTCTAACTTAACTCTAAGCAAGGTAAATCACAACGGTATTATTAACATTTTCTCATGCAAGAACGGAAGCTTCCAGCAGTGATGCAAGAGGCTTCCCATTATTTTATATTCACTTTTGTAAATAAATAGTCTATGTACTCTTAAATACTTGTATTAATATATCTTCTAACAGGTAATTTATCAGTAATTTTGCAGTAAACCCAAATGAATATGAAAAATCTGTTAACTATTATACTTCTCATATCAGCTATATTTATTGCCAGTTGCAACGAATCAATATCTGATAAGCTTAAGATAGCTTCGCAACTGTCAGATAAACGACCGGACAGTGCATATACTATTTTACGTAATATAGACTATAATGATCTTAAGTCAGATTCACTCAAAGCCCGATATATACTTACCAAGGCACTAACCAATATCCGTGTCGGACGTTCCCTCATTACCGATACGTTGCTAAATGATGCCGCTACTTACTACATCTCAGTAGGTGATACATCAAACTGGATAATAGCTTCACAGCTACTATCCGGTTATGATTTCATAAAAGGCGATTCTGAATCCGCATTACATCGTCTTGAGGCCATGATTCCCCGGATTAAGAATCCCGAATTACTGTGGGACACCTATATTCATCTTCTTGAACTGTCAATCAACAGTCAGAATTATGCAAATGCCTATAATTATGCTGACTGGTTATTAAGACATACCAATGTACCCGAACAGATATTGAAATTCTCCTCAGCAAAAAGTACCGCTCAATATATGCAAGGAAATTATGTCGAAGCTCTTGCTCTATATGACAATATCATCGATACAGGAACCGCTGATAATGTCCACCCGGAAATATACAGAAAATTTTATCGTGAATATGCAGAGAGTCTTGATGCAGCCGGACAGTCATCAAAAGCAATTGAAGTACTTAACAGACTCTATGAAAACGAAGAACCTATCAACTATACTGAAAATCTACACAGACAGATTTCCATGGCTCAGTTTTATGCTAATTCCGGTAACACAACTAAAGCAAAAGAATTGCTTGATAGTATAAATTACGATGCAACTCAATCTATGTTTGAGGTTTACGCCTATATCGGTATGCTGAAAGCTGCTTTACAATTTAAAGAATCCGGTAAACTTCCTTCCGATTTTATACATAATGTTACCAAAAATATGTACAGTAATTACAGACTTGCACAGTTTGACCGACAGACTGCCCTGGAATCTGTAATAGAGCTTAATGACGATATTTATAAACTGAAAATACAGCGGCAACGTCTGTGGTTACTTATATTCGGTATATCTCTTTTATTGATTATTAGTGGTATAATTGTATATTTTATATTGAGTCGTCGTAAGCGACATATAATAGAAGCTGAAGAACGTGCCGAGACACTAACACAAATGCTGAAAGATATAGAAAAAGCCGATAAACAAAAAACTGATTCATCTGACAGTGATAAACTAAAAGCGGCTTTGCTCCGTCAGCTCGGCATATTCAAGATATTCGCAGGTACACCGACTCAACAGAGTCGTGATGCTCTTAAGAAAATCTCGACCGTTGGCAAGAGTGAAGTCTCAATAGAGTCTTTAGTTGACTGGCCGGAATTTTACTCAATGATTGATAATCTGTATAACGGCTTTCATACAAAGCTCATCAGAAAATATCCCGATATATTCAATGATAAGGAACAACAAATTATAGTACTACTTAAAGCCGGTTTCTCAACAAAAGAAATCTCAGTCCTCTCCGAACAGACATCAGCTACTATTTACACACGTAAATCAGTCATCCGCAAGAAGCTCGGAACCCTCGAAAACGGAGATTTTATCACCTATCTGGATGAACAAATTAAGGCACTCTGAAACCATTTAGATACCAAAAGTCATTATTTAGATTTTTAATACACATATACCTTAATAATCAGATAATTAAGTGCTGATTATTTAGATAATTTATAAGCTCATTTAGTAGGTAAAAGCTACTAAATGAGCTTAACTTTGCAATGTCGAAACCGCCGTATTTCGCATCAAAGTTAAACATTAAATTTCAAAAATCATGACACAAAACAGACTACTCATTTTGCTGTTGATCCTTGTCTCGCTGGTTATCTTACCGGGTTGCGAGGCTGGTTCAACCAAAAGTAAAATTGCTAATACTATGCGTGAGTATATCGAAGCCGGACTTACCGATGAAGAGACTTTCGGATTCGTCGGTCTCTCCAATCATCGGGATACAGTATTCATGGGTGTCACACACCCGTGTGTAGGTGTAATATATACAATAACCAATAAAGAATCCGGTGAAAAGATACGATACTTCGCCGATGTCATCTTCTCTGATGATTATAAAACAGCCCTCTGCGTAAAAGAATCTGATTTCGATCCGATTGAGTTTGTAGAAGAGAAAATTAAAGAAAAATTCATGGAGAAAATTCAGGAAAAACTGAAGAAGTAATAAAATATCCTATCTGATTCAAAATAAATAATCATGAAAACTATAATAACTCTCATATTCGCTGTTGTCACTACTATATCAGTGACAGCACAAACAAATAACACTGAGATTGACAGTGTGACTTATACCCTCGGAGAAGTGGTGGTAAAGGCTAATCCACGAATAACTTCTCTTAAAGGTGACGCTCTACTCACCCGTGTAGCAGGTACTCAGCTTGAACATGCAGGCACTGCAAACGATGTGTTACCTCAGATACCGATGATACTTGGTTCAGATGGTAATTTCGAAGTATTTGGCAAAGGAAATCCGGCAATATATGTCAACGGCAGACTATTACAGGACACATCGGACCTTGCACAGATAAGTTCTGCGAATATAAAGAATGTGGAAGTTATAACTAATCCCGGCGCTAAATACAGTGCCTCTGCTAAAGCTGTAATCAACATTACATTAAAAGCACCACGAGGTGACGGTCTCAGTGGACTTATCCGTGCACAAGGTTCGTTACAGAAATATTTCCGTAATTCTGACCAATTTAATCTGAAATATCGTACCGGTGGTCTGGAAGTATTCGGTAATTTCAGTTATTCCAGTGGAAAAAAAGAGGACGCAGCGACCAACGATATGCTGACACGTTCATCTGTCATTTGGAATCAGATAATGGAACAATATGGGAAAATAAAACTCCACGATTTTTATGGTAAAATCGGTTTCTCATACATGTTTAACCCTCACCAGTCAATTGGAGCATATTATGCTAACGGGAGTAGTAAAGCTAATGCTCACTACTCGGCAATCAGTAGGATTTTAAGTAACAACATATTATATGATGAACTCTCTGTGGATATACACAAAAAGTCCCACACAATACCCAATCATCGTATGAATCTGTATTACACTGGTATAGCCGGCAGACTTGGTATAGACTTCAATATGGACTTTATGTGGCAGAAGAAAGCCTCCGACCTTTTAAACGACGAGCTAAGCGGAAACTTTGAAGATGCACAAATCAGTTCAGGCACTACAAATCACAGCCGACTGGTTGCCGAGAAACTCATATTCAGTTATCCCGTCTGGAAAGGTAAAATAGAATTAGGCGAAGAATATACATCTTCTCGTTTTACGACAGATTATATTACAGATGCCTCCTCGCTGACAAGCGCTATCTCACAGGTTGATGAAAATAACATCGCCGGATTTATACAGTTAGCCCAGCGTTTCGGAATGTGGCACGTCGGAGCGGGGTTAAGATATGAGCATGTCGCTTTTAAATATCTTGAGAATGAACAGAGACGTGATGATATGAGCCGCAGTTATAACAATCTGTTCCCATCTCTATCAGTTTCTACTATGTTACAGAGAGTACAGATGTCTCTAAGCTACTCCTATAAAACCCAAAGACCGACCTACAGTGCGCTGGACGGAACGATAAACTATATCAACCGTTTTACATTTGAAGGTGGCAATCCCTATCTGAAGCCGGAAAAAATACATAATATCCAATTTGCCGGAGTATGGAGTCATTTTTTCGGACAGCTTTCCTACTCTTATAAGAAAGATCCTATTCTCAATACAACCCTTCCTTACGGAGAGGATGGAGAAATAAAACTTATCACAAAGGAGAATTTTTCGAAGATACAACAACTTGAAGCGTTTGCAGGAGGCCAGTTTCAGTTAGGTATCTGGCAGCCTAAAATAAATGCCGGACTCATCACACAATGGTTGACTATTGATTACAATGGAGAACGTAAGAATCTTAATAACCCGATAGGGCTTATCCAGTTTCAGAACGCCATTCATCTTCCTTATGATATTTGGCTGAATATCGACCTACAATGGATGAGTGCCGGAAACGGAGAGAATGCTAAAATCACTTCAACATCCTATCTGAACGCAAAACTCTACAAGGCCTTTTTCAATAACAGATTCAGTGTTACCTTAGAAGCTAACGATATCTTTAATAAAGATATAAGAGATTTTACGTTATACAATAAAGATGTTACAATCTTTAAGTCCAACCATATCACTAACAGAACATTCCACCTGACCCTGCAATACACTTTCAACATAACACGTGACCGTTACGCTGGGAAAGGTGCAGGACATAACGAACTTAATCGGTTCTGACACCTTCTGAAATATCCATACATTTTACCTAAGATACTAAAGAAATAGGAATCTATTATGAAATTTTGGTATTCGGAGGAATAGCCGAGGCTACCGAATTATCTACTGAGGAAATTGAACAACTAAATATCAACGATTAGATAGAAACTGTGTAGAATTTAGTGGATATATAGCTTAGTAGATATAGAAGGAAGAATGTCTCAGAGCTTTCTACCGTATTAAAGCTCTGACACATTCTTCTATTTAAGCTTATAAAATGTTTATTTGGGACGTGATTCACAGTAGAGACAGCGATAGGCACCGTCTTTCTCGGCTGAGGGTCGGAAGATAGCTTCAACACCGTTTTCGATGTTCGAGATACAGCGACGGTTAGAGCATACATGCTGTCCGCGTACAGCATCGGCAGGTACGAGATCGGGCTTTGAATTGTCGGCTTTGGCCCACTCCAACAGACGTAGCATAAGAGCCATACGAACGAATTTACCATTCTCAACCTGACGGAAGTAAGCAGCACGCGGGTCAGAATCAACTTCAACGGTGATTTCGTTCACACGTGGTAGCGGGTGAAGTATACGCATGTGAGGACGGGCAGTCTTCAGTTTTTCAGGATCGAGTATAAAGCTGTCCTTCACACGCTCGAATTCATCTTCGTCGAAGAAACGTTCTTTCTGAACACGGGTCATGTAAAGTACATCGAGTTCCGGCATTACTTCTTCCATAGTCTCGACTTCTTTATAGTCTATACCGTTAAGGTCGCAGACCTCATGTTTCATATAGTCGGGTAGACGCAGCTGCTCAGGAGCGATAAGCACAACCTTCACACCTTCATAACGTGACAGAGCTTTGATGAGAGAGTGCACGGTACGACCGAATTTCAGGTCGCCGCAGAAACCTATCGTTATGTTGTCAAAACGTCCTATCTCACGCTTGATAGTCAGCAGGTCAGTAAGAGTCTGAGTCGGATGACTGTGACTGCCGTCACCGGCGTTTATAACAGGTATACGCGAGTTCATAGCAGCTACAAGAGCTGCTCCTTCCTCATGATGACGCATAGCTATAATGTCGGCAAAACAACTTATTACCTGTACAGTATCAGCTACAGTCTCGCCTTTGCTCACTGAACTGCTCTTGGCATCGGCAAAGCCAAGCACATTGCCGCCGAGTTCCATCATGGCAGCCGTAAAGCTAAGACGTGTACGTGTCGAGGGTTCGTAGAAGAGTGTAGCAAGTTTCTTGCCTTTGCACACTTCCGAATACTTCTCGCGGTTGGCTATAATGTCAAGAGCGAGGTCAATGATTTCGTTAAGTTCCTCTTTTGTGAGGTCAGTAGGGTCTATAAGATGACGCATTGCTTATGAATTAATCCAGGATTCGTCAGATGGATTTGACATAAATTTCTTGAGACGTGCTTCGTCATTGGGAGCTATATAACCTTGCTCAACAGCTACTCCTACGAGAGTATCGAAGTCACTAAGAGAGTAGTTATTAACTCCGGCGGCTGCTAACCGGTCAAGGCCTTTCTTCATACCGTAAGTGAAGATGCTTACCACACCGAGAACTTCAGCACCGGCTTCACGCAGAGCCTCAACTACCTCAATACAGCTGCCGGCAGTCGAAATCAGGTCCTCAATCACGACTACCTTAGCTCCGGGTTCGAGGCGGCCTTCGATACGATTGTTACGGCCGTGATCTTTGGCACTGCCGCGTACATAGCCCATAGGTTTGTCAAGAATCCAGGCAGCTATAGCGGCATGAGCTATACCGGCTGTACTTGTACCCATCAGAACCTCGGCCTCCGGGAAACGTTCTGTAACAGTGGCGGCAATAGCCTCTTCAACTACCTTACGAGCTTTAGGAGAAGTAAGTATCAGACGATTATCGCAGTATATAGGACTTTTGATGCCACTGGCCCATGTGAAAGGTTCATCGGGACGCAAGAATACTGCCTTGATGTCAAGCAGTTCTTTGGCTACTTTCTCTTTTGTTGTCATGACTGTTCAGATGTGTATGATAATTATTGCTCAAGAAATTCCTTAACACAACGACGATAAGCGGCTACAGGGTCGGCGGCAGCTGTTATAGGACGGCCTACAACGATGAAATCCGAACCTATCTCACGGGCACGTGCCGGAGTGGTTATACGTACCTGATCATCAGCCGCAGCATCGGCAAAACGTATACCCGGTGTAACAGTAATAAAGTCTTTACCACAGGCATCCTTCACCAAGGCTGATTCAAGAGGCGAACATACCACACCGTCAAGTCCGGCTTCGCGTGCATTACGTGCATAATGGGCGATGGTGTCATTTATACCGGCATTGATAAGAAGCTGTTTCTGCATAGCTTCCTCCGAAGTCGAAGTCAACTGGGTAACGGCTATAAGAAGAGGGCGGGTACCGTCAACACGGGTCAGACCCTCAAGAGCGGCACGCATCATCTCGACTGTACCCGAGGCATGTACGTTCGTCATATCCACATCAAGTGCCGAAAGCACTTTCATAGCTTTACGCACAGTATTGGGTATATCATGCAGCTTAAGGTCCAGAAATATCTTATGGCCCCGACGCTTTATTTCGCGTACTATTTCGTTTCCGGCACCATAATATAATTCCATACCTATCTTGACGAAGGGTTTGCGCTCCTCGCCTTCAAACTTATTCAGAAATGCCAGCGTCTCTTCAGCCGAAGGGAAGTCACAGGCTATGATTACATCACGCATATATTGTGTTGTTGATTTGCTTATTATTGTTAAAATTTTTCAGTGTGCCACACCTATTATATCACGCAGCGCACTGATACGCAGACGGTCCATCTCAGCAGGGAGTGATTCTATAATCTCCTTACAGGCGTATGGGTCACGCAGATTGGCAGCACCTACCTCGACAGCTGTGGCACCAGCCATCATCATCTCTATCACATCAGAGGCACTTGACACACCACCACAGCCTATGACGGGCACACTACAGGCACGACTTACCTGCCATACCATACGTAGTGCCACAGGGAATACAGCAGGACCTGAGAAACCACCCATTTTGTTGGCTATGACCGGACGACGCGTCCTTATATCAATACGCATACCTAAGAGAGTATTGATAAGGCATAATCCGTCTGCTCCGGCTTCTTCAGCCGAACGTGCTATGGCTACTATGTCGGTTACGTTAGGAGTCAGCTTAACATACAGTGGTTTGGTTATTACTTTCTTTACCTCACGTACGACCTCAGCTACAGAATCACAACAAGTACCGAAACTCATACCGCCGCCGTGCACATTCGGACAGCTGACATTAAGTTCGATTATAGCCACCTGTTCCTCACGGTCTATCTTGGCACAGCATTCCACATATTCATCTATCGAGAAACCGCTTATATTGGCTATTATCGGTTTGTGAAATACCTCACGCATCTTAGGAAGTTCTTCGGCTATCACAGCATCAATGCCTGGATTCTGTAGGCCTACAGAGTTAATCATGCCAGCCTCACATTCAGCTACACGCGGCAGCGAATTACCGTAACGGGCTTCACGCGTAGTACCCTTAAATGAGATTGACCCTAATATATTGATGTCATAAAACTCACTCATACCGTAGCCGAATCCGAAACAGCCGCTTGCCGGTATAACCGGGTTGTCAAGATGCACGCCGCTAAGCGTTACACTCATGTCATGGGAGTGATTCATTTCCATATCAGTTCCTCCTTTCTGAATACCGGACCTTCTTTACATACCCGTTTTGAACCTCGTGTTGTTTCTATGCTACAGCACATACAGGCACCGAAGCCGCAGCCCATACGCTCGTCGAGGCTCAACTGACCGTCACACGGTACTGTCTGAGCTACAGCCCGAAGCATCGGTGTAGGTCCGCAAGCATAATAGTAATCATACGAACCGGCCTCTAATCCCTTTAATATATCGGTTACAAAGCCGTGTACACCGCGTGTACCATCAGCAGTCGAAACGTAGGTCTCAAGTCCAAGTGCTTCAAAATCGTCAGCCAACACTACGTCGGCCGATGTATTGAAGCCAAGCGCCACAACAGGATTCTGACCGGCGTCTTTGAGATCACGGGCAAGACGAAGCAGAGGGGCTACACCGATACCGCCACCGAGTAGCAACGGATGCCGATATTCCTTTTCTATCCAGAAGCCGTTACCCAAACCCGTAAGTACATCAAAAGTATCGTTTACTTTAGCACGGCTCATTATAGCCGTCCCCTCACCTACCACGTCATAAAGCAAAGTGATGCTATGGTCATCGTAGTCACACAGTGATATAGGACGACGCAGGTATTTTCCATCAACGGCAATGTTAACAAACTGTCCGGGCGCCGTCAGGTATTGTGTATCGCCACCAAGCACCATAACCCATGTCTTAGGGGCTATCTGCTCGTTGCGCAGCACTGTATATATATTTTTCTTATACATTATCTATCTTATACTTTGTAATGTATGTTCAGATTCGTTGGCTGATGAAAGTGAATCGTGCACTATACGGCCTCTTGATACCGTCATCACAGCGTCACCTTTAAGATGCATACCTTCAAATGGTGTACTGTGACCCATTGAAACAAATTCAGCAGGGTCAACTGTCCATTCACGGTTAAAATCAACTAACGTCAAATCAGCTGTCGCACCTTCGCGCAATTCTGTTTCCATCCCTAACAGTCTGCGCGGTGTTATTGACATGACTTCCACAAGACGTTCACGATTCATTAGTCCACTCTCTACCATTACAGTATTGACAGCACCAAGCGAGGTTTCAAGCCCTACGACACCCATAGCACTCAGTTTCAGTCCGCGACTTTTCTCTTCAGCCGAATGAGGGGCGTGATCAGTAGCTATCACGTCTACAGTGCCGTCGATTATACCCTGCCGCAGGGCCTCACGGTCACGCAGATCACGTAAAGGAGGATTCATCTTGAAACGCCCATCTTCCTGAAGGTCACTGTCGCTGAAAGCAAGATAGTGCGGACCGGTCTCACAGCTTACCTGCTGACCGCGTGCTTTGGCACGACGTACGAGTTCGACACTTTCAGCTGTGGATACATGACATATATGCAGACGACAGCCTGTCTCAGCTGCTAATTCTATATCACGTTTGACCTCAGCCCATTCACTTTCAGAGCATATTCCTTTATGGTTGTGTTCGCGGGCATAGTTACCGTCATGTATGTAGCCGCCGCGCAACAGCGAGTTGACCTCGCAGTGCACGGCGAAGAGATTTTTATCACCTAACGTTTCCATAGCCTGACGCATTGTGTCGGCTTCCTGCACACCGTTACCATCGTCTGAGAATCCGGCTATACGGCTCATATCAATGCCTTCTGCATCAATAGGAGTATGTCCCTTACGTTCACGTGTGATAGTAAGATAAGGACGCACATCAATGACAGCGTCACGGTCTATGATATCAAGTTGTTGTTGAAGTGTGGAGGCGCTGTCGGGTGCCGGTAAGACATTAGGCATAGCACATACTGTAGTAAATCCGCCACGCGCAGCAGCACGTGTGCCGCTAGCTATTGTCTCTTTATATCCGTAGCCGGGTTCGCGTAGGTGGACATGCATATCCACCAGGCCGGGCATCAGATGCAACCCACGGGCATCGATGACCCGCATATCCTTTTCAGGCTCTATGGCCGGTGCTATCCGGCTTATGACTGTGCCGTCGGTGAGTACGTCGGCATCTTTAAAGCCGCCGTCAAGCCATACCGAGGCTCCCTTTATAAGTAGACGTTCCTGAGATACGCCGTTTTCTCTGGTCATACTGACTGTATTATAAAAAAGGAGGCACCTCATACAGATGAGTGTCCTCCGTGTGGTGCGGTATTTCGACGCCAAAATTACTACTTTTTTTCCACCCCGCCAAATCCCATCTCCTTTTTTCACTCAAGAAGCCCTAATTCTTAACCTTTTCGCTTATAATTTTGAAAATATCAGAAATAACTTATATCTTCGCATGAGTATTAAAATAAAGTTAAGATATGCCAGAACTTTTTAGATTTTATGGTTTCCTTTTCTTCTTTTATTCTCGTGAACATGAACCAATACACGTTCATGTAGAAGGTGCAGGTGGGGTAGCTATATTTGATTACGATGAGAATAGCGACGGCTTCATACTGCGTGAAAAAAGAAATATCAAAGCCAACGATTTGAAACGAATAACACAAGTAATTATAGATAACCAAGATATTATAATCAAACGATGGAAGGAGTATTTCGGATGGAGAAGATAATAAGAATATGGTTTAAAGACGATGATTTATACGGTGAAGATAGGAACGGAAGAATTTATAAACAATCGCTTTTATGGTATCCGCACCTACGGTCGGCCTCAGAGAGTGAACGTAAGAAATACGAATTTGGATTAGATGGGATTCACTGGCGTCAGCTTGACGAAGATGTTAGCTTTGAAAGTTTCGGCTATGAAGATGCAGAACCAACAGTAATGCAAAGATTCTTTCTCACTCATCCGGAAATAGACGTATGCGAGTTTGCAAAGAGGCTCGATATTAGTCCTACGCTTTTATATAATTATATTAACGGTGTTAAGAAACCAGATAATATAACAGAATCTAAAATCTTAGACTATATACAGAAACTCGGACAAGAAATGATTTGTATCGTTAGCCGACAATCGAATTAATAGAGATAGAAGGTAGGAAAATAGTAGATATTAACGGCTTTTATATTTTTTTGGGTATAAAGTACTTGGCCTTTCCGATAAAACAAGCTAACTTTGCACCGTTTTTTGAAATAGCGTCTGTCTCAGACAACGCATAATGCACCTGATTTGGTACAATAATGTATCTTTTTACTGGTGCAAACAAATGTGAGAGCGCAACTTAACTGCCCTACCACACACTTTGATAATTTCAGAATAAATCATCAAATCTAAACTAAATAAACTAAAAAAGTAACAAGTATGAAAAAGTTTGCTTGGATGCTTGCCCTCGCTCTGCCTGTGGCTGCCACATTCACCTCTTGCGGTGACGACGATGACCAGAAATCAATCACACTCAACGCCTCTACTGCAAGTGTAAACTATGAGAATACCGTAGAACTTAAAGCTTCTGAGAAGAATGCTGTATGGAGCTCAAGCGATGAGTTTATCGCTACTGTTAACGATAAGGGCGTAGTAACAGGTCATCACGTAGGTGAGGCTATCATCACTGCCTCTAAAGACGGTGCAAGTGCAAGCTGTAAGCTCACAGTTACCGAGACTAACCACGACTATGTGCTTCCTCTCATGACATGGAATGCTTCTTACACTGCAGTTAAGAATGCTGTTAATAATCTTGTACTTGACACTGAAAGCAGTAAGGAGAACGAGTTACTCGTTTATGGTACCGGTTCAGTTGACGGCTTCCCCTGGTACATTTACAACTTTGAGACTAACGGCCTGGCTTCTTCTTCTTTAACTGTTGAATTTACAGATGTGGACAGCTATACCGATGTATGCGATTATCTTGACCAGTACTTCAAGCAGATAAGCTTCAATGAGGATACTCTTGTTGCCTCTTATGCTAATGCTAACAGTGTAGCTGATGCAAAGATTATAGCTGAAGTAAGCGCTGACTTCGAAAATAGTATCGTAACTGCATCGTTTGTGCCTAATAACGGTACTCGTAGCACAGTTAATGACTTCCGTGCTATCTTCGATACTCACAAAGCTATCGCTGCTCAGAAGGCTAATAAGTAAGTTGATTCCCATAAGCGGATATCTTATATATTAACTTTTCATCTTTCGAACTCATGAAAAAGTTGTTTTCAGTTTTCTGTGCCGGTGCTTTCGTAGCTCTGGCCACTTCATGCGGTGGCAATAATAATAAAGCTGCCGAAGATGACGCTACAGTTGTAGCTGCTGAGGAAGTAACTATGACCTGCGATTCATGCAGCGACTGCAACGGTCAGTGCGGTAAAGCTGACTGTACCTGTGACACTACAGTGACTGTCGCCGGTGTTGTAGAAGAAATCGCAGCTCCTGTAGAGGAGGCTAAGGATAAAGTGGAGGCAGTAGCAAAGGATGCTGCTAACAAAACTTCTAACGCTGCTAAGAAAGCAACTGATGCTGCTAAAAAAGCAACTGACAAAGCAAAAGATGCTGCTACGAAAGCTGCTGAAGATGCAAAAAAAGCTGCTGATAAAGCTGTAGATGCAGCTGCTAACAAGGTTAATCAGGCTAAGCAGGCTGCTATCAAGGCCACTAAAGATGCTGAGAACGCTGTTAAAGATGCAGCTGCTGAGGAAAAAGCTAAGGCTCTCCGTGAGAAAATGAAAAACCGCAATAAGGAGAACTGATAAACAGAGTAACCTCCGGGTTACTAATAAATATAAAACAGGAAAGACGTCGCAAACAACTATTGCGGCGTCTTTCCTGTTTTATGTGTATCGGCCCCTCCGATATTTCGGATTACTTCCACATTCCTTTTCGGACTTCCCGCCGAATTTTCTGCCACTATGGAAAAAACTATATCAAAGTCTCAGAATTCCGACCGTCTGCGCGAACTTGCCACCGCACCGGTATGGCGTCTTTTAGTCAAGTACAGTCTGCCGGCTGTAGTCGGCACTGTAGTCAGTGCTGTATATAACATCATTGACTCAATCGTAATCGGACATGCTATCGACGATCCTAACGTCGTAGCCGGTATCGCTGTCACATTCCCGGTGATGATGCTCGCCACAGCTCTCGGTATGCTTATCGGTGTCGGTGCAGCTACTCGTATCAGTATCGTAATGGGACAGAAAGACAAGCCTATGGCCGAACTGATATTAGGTAACTGTGTTATGCTTACCTGTGGTATCGGTTTGGTCTACATGGGAGCCTTTGCTGCTTTTCTTAATCCGTTGCTAAAATTATTCGGAGCATCACCCAATTCACTGCCTTACGCACGCGAGTTTCTACTGTGGGTATTGCCCGGTATGGTACTGATGAACCTTACGTTCTCTTATAACAACGTCATGCGTGCAACAGGTTATCCGGGCAAGGCAATGTTTACCAACATAATAGGCGCTGTCCTAAATGCTATACTTGCACCTTTGTTTCTCTTCGTATTTAAGTGGGGCATACGTGGTGCAGCTATAGCCACAGACCTTTCTATGGTAGTCACTGCCTTCTTCGTAATGAGTCACTTCTTCAAGAAATCGAGTGAACTACATTTCGTTCGCGGCACTTTCCGTCTGCACGCAGATGTAATTAAGTCAGTCATATATATTGGTATGGCACCGTTCCTTATCAGTGTGGCTGGCTCAGCTATCAATGCCATTGTCAATAACTCGTTGCTGAAATATGGTGGTGACGATGCTATAGCTTCAGTAGTAGTGTTCAATCGTTTCGTCACAATCTTTGTCTTTATCGTAATGGGTATCTGTCAGGGTATGCAACCTATATTAGGTTATAACTACGGTTCCGGGCGTTTCGATCGTCTGTTCCGTACTCTCTGGTTGGCGGCCGGTACAGCCGTAGTGGTAACAACTACCGGCAGTCTCGTAGGAGCCTTTAACCCACGCACAATAGCCTCGATGTTTATGCAGGACGAACAGCAGATAACCTGTGCTATCAACTGTCTGAAGATAACTACTATGGGTTTCTGGATGGTAGGTTTTCAGGTCGTATGTACCAACTTTTTCCAGTCGCTTGGTATGGCTACCAAAGCCGTATTTCTATCACTTACCCGTCAGGTACTGTTTATGATTCCTATGCTTCTTATACTTCCTCCTCGCTTCGGCCTCGACGGAGTATGGGCTTGTTACCCGATTTGTGACGTTGTAGCCGCTATCGTTGCTGGCTGTATGCTATTCTGGCAAGTACGACACATTAAACGTATGGGCAGCCGTCTCAACCGTCTTCATACCGAATTGGAAAAAGACAGCGCCATTACTCCTAAAAACTGAATTTTCTATTTACTAAAGTTCAACAGTCAGTCATTCTACTCTTTATATTTCAGTAGAATGACTGACTGTTCCAATATTTAATTTTAAAACATTAATTAAGGAGGGTCAACTGTTTGAAAGTACAGTTAACAACTTCAAATAATGGACTTGCTGACGTGGACACTACCATATCCGAATCAGTGAAATCTTCAACTGTAAGTGCCAGATTACTTTTAGCTCTTATTGTATCGACCCAACCCGCAGGAACCTCAAGTGTCAGTACGTGTGCGGCATCAGGAGCAATCTCAATATTAGGTCGTATGTTATTCTCCTTCTTAAAACTGTGCATATCAAGTTCGACTTTCAGGGCAGTCGAGTCGTTGACAATAGTCATATTCTGCTGCCATGCACGGTCCATAACCAATACAGCTTCGGACAGCTGTGGATTCTGACGTACAGTCACTTTAAGCAACTGATCGCTTCCCTCTTTCTCAGGATTCGCACTTTGAGCCATCAGCCACATGTTGTTTGTTATATCAAATGTGATAAAGAATCCGGTTTTCACACGCACCGTGTCGCCATCAGCTCTCAGAGTCTGGAAGCTGAATTCTATCTTCTTGTATATTACCGCAGGCATCAGGAACGAACCTACCAGTATCACACCTATCAGTATTATAAGTATATATGATGTGCGTTTCATCTCTCTGTTTATTTAATGGAATTTAATCTAAGATATTCCTCGTATCTCTCTTTAAGTGTATCGGGGGTAATACCT
This sequence comes from uncultured Porphyromonadaceae bacterium, assembly GCA_947177575.1. Taxonomy (GTDB): domain Bacteria; phylum Bacteroidota; class Bacteroidia; order Bacteroidales; family Muribaculaceae; genus Lepagella. The sequence goes on from CAMWVA010000004.1 coordinate 30,711, forward strand.
AATAGCTGAAGTTCTCTGAAAATTTCAAGCAGACGTTCTCCAAACATATCATGTACTCTCATTTTGCGTATCTCTTCCGGTGCTTCTGTACTGACAAAGAATCCTATACCACGACGGTTATAAATGATACCGAGCGAAGAAAGATAATCGTATGCACGCATCATAGTATTCGGATTGACTTGTACCGTAGCAGCATACTCCCTGACTGAAGGCATCCTGTCATCAGGTTTCAGAACACCTCCCAACACTTCATCACAGATACGATCCACTATCTGCAAATATATAGCCTTACTATTTTCTTTAAACATACATCAGTTTCTTTATCCGAACTGTTTAACCCTGTCTGTTACCATTTCAGAGCCACTTCGGTCTGTTTCATTCTGGCGTATCCAAGCCAGTAAAGTAAACACGATGCTACTATCCAACCTATAGCGCTCCATATTATACGGCTTTTTGTCAGTTCGCCCGGATCACTGAAAGCACTCGTTACAGAAGCATCACCAAAAAACAGACGCATACCTAATATAGTCATAAGAGCAGCTATCGAAAGAAGTATCATCAACGTACAACTTGTTTTAAAGAATGAATAACGAGGCAGATAAATGCTACCTACAGCAAACACAGATTGTAAAAACAGTGTTAATCCGTAAATATCCACCAGCCATTTAGTCGGACGTAAGTAACCTGTACCACCTTCAAATTCATTAAGAGTCAACAATCTCCACGGACTTATAATATGCACTTGCGAACCGAAAGGAGTAAAGATGTGCATCAGCAAAACACGGAGTATGTCAGCACACATCATACATACGAACCAAGCCACAAAACTGCCTGCTATGTAGATAATAAGCCAAGCTGTCAGTTTTTCTGTTCCTGTAGCCGGTACTGTAAGCACTTCAAGACGACTCGATTTAGTAGAAAAACGACCATACACCATTGAACCTGCCACAGCAAATAACAGAATCAGTATAAACAATGCCATATTACATTCCGATCTCCATATTGGATCGAAACCGGGTGTCTGTCTTAACGCGGCATAATTATAACGGTAAGCCGAGAGATGAGTGAGGACAGTAATAAGAATGTTAGCCGCTATGAGACTGAATAAAGTACCGATGGCATATAGCAGGGTACGACCTTCGATACGACAGTAAAACCGCAGATAAGCTGTCATACGTTCAAAACTGAAACTGTCCGTGACTTTACAGTCAGAAGTATTTATGTGGTTATTCATAATGATATTTCGGTTGGTTTATCAAAAATCTGATTCAGACGGTCATGATATTTCAGCGCATAGTCGAACAACAGTTCGAGATTTACGGTGGTTTCGTCATTATCAGTGTTAGGCAACATTACATCATATCCTCCAGGAGCAGGCTGCCAGTATAATGCCTGATCACGTACTGCCGCATCTACATTTCGGACAAAACTGAGTCTGCGTTGCAGTTCGTATATTGACGACTCAAATATGATGTTGCGTTCGTTCATTATCAACACATGATCAAGCAGCTGCTCAAGATCACGCACCTGATGGGTCGATATTATCATAATACGGTCATCAGTCATTAGTTCGGCACATAATCGGCGAAAAGCTGCTTTACCCGGTATGTCAAGACCATTGGTAGGTTCGTCCATAAGTACCATAGAGGTATTACAAGCTAATGCAAAACTCATGTACACTTTCTTTTTCTGTCCCATTGACAGAGCGTTGAGACGTACATTATACTCCATACCGAAAGCATCAAGACAACGGTTAAGTATATCACGGTCAAAACGCGGATAAAATCCGGATCGGGCCGAAACGTATGCATCAAGTTTCATATTCGGTAATCCTACCTCTTCCGGTACAAGCATTATGTCGGAAAGAACCGAAGGCGAACGACGTCTTGTATTCTGACCATTATAATACACCACTCCCTTATCCGGCAATAACGCTCCCATAATAAGATAAAGTAGCGTTGACTTTCCGGCACCGTTAGGTCCTAACAGCCCGTAAATGCCACCTTGCTCTATCTCAAGTGAGAAGTCTCTCAGCACCGGTGGTTTACGTAAGCCGTAGTGATAACTGAGATTTTCAATTTTCAACATGTGTGTCTGTTATAGTATAGTTAGTATGAGATTTCAGTCCGGTCATTATCCTGTGTTCTGACAGCCCTCCGGACAGACCGCCAAAGACAGGTTCAACAGACCATTAGTGTATTAGTATATTAATACACTGCAAAAGTAGTACACCTTTTTTAATCTACCAAATTTTTTGTATCTTTTTTTATTTACATTTTTGTAATCAATTGCAAATCAATTTATAAAAAAATAGTAATGAATCAAAATCGACCCATTACTATCTTTTATTTGTTTTTGATTTATGATTTTTACTTAGCTATCCTATTGTCTTTTCATTACACCTGTATTATCTCGCACTCTTCCGGAAAAGCGTGATAACCGATTGTTGTTACAGATTTCGGAACCTGTACACTTTGTAAATTTTCACACCCGTAAAAGGCTCTGTACCCTATTCCAGTTACTGAAGTAGGTATCGTGACACATCTAAGTTCTTCACAATATAAAAAAGCATCATCTTCAATTACAGTTACCGAATTAGAAAGGATAATACTCCGAATGGTTCTACATCCGTAGAAAGCCCCGTTTCCAATTGCTTTTACCAAGTCGGGTATTATGATTTCCGGTAATTTACTTAGAGATGACACTAACTTTCCTTTTTTATCAATAAGAAGGCCATTAAGTAATTTATAATCTGCTCCATCGGCTATCTCAAGTTGTAATTCCGGACAACAGGCAAAAGGATTGTCACCCAACAGTCTGAGTGTCTTAGGTAGTATCAGATGTCGTAATGAGCCACACTGCATAAAAGCTCCATCACCGATTGACGTCACTCCCTCCGGTATAACAAGCTCACGCAAAGTCTGGCACTCTGTGAAAGCATAACAGTCAATTGAAGTCAAAGAAGCCGGAAGATTAATGCTACGTAATGCCTTACACAACTTGAATGTCTTATCTCTTATTTCAGTCACTGACTCCGGTATTTCAACTCTCTGTAAAGAATCACAGCCCATAAAAGCTGCCTCCCCTATTTCAGTTACAGAGTCAGGTATTATAATGCTTTCCAAAGATTTACAATCACAGAACGCCCCTCTCCTAATAAACTTTGTACCGGGTTTGACTGTATATTCAGTCAGTCTATGATTTGCATTCCACAACAAGTAAGTACCATCACTACTATATATGACTCCTTGCTCATCTGTAATTCTGCCGGAATCATCAGCCTCAGAGTTAATCACATTCATTTTCTTATATTTTTTATAATTTTAAAATACTCAGAAAGATAAAGACATACAAAATCCCCCGAAGTGGACGGCTTTATAAAAAAGTATATCCTTTGATATTTAAAACACATATACTACTACTTTTAAACTATAACAGAGTAAAAACACGTTATAGAAACATAAATATAAACCAAATTACTATGACAAAGAAAGAATATAGCTGTCTTAATACTGAATGGTTAGAAAAGAAAGCTGCCGAACCGGACATACATCGAGCAGCGCAAGGAGTCTTTTACAAAGTCCTGGCCTCAGGCGATAGCTCAAAACCATCACCACGACCTAACAGTGTTGTAACGGTACACTATACCGGAAGAACTATTGACCGCCATGTCTTTGATTCTTCACGTGATGACACTGTGCCACCTGCTTTCCGTCTGCGAGACCTGATTACCGGCTGGATAGAGGCATTACAGCTCATGCACCCGGGCGACCGTTGGGAACTTTATATCTCTGCTGATAAAGCCTACGGCAAACAGAGCCAGCCTGACATCCCCGGTGGCTCTACCCTTATCTTCGATATAGAACTTATTTCCGTAGCCTAAGTTCTATAGTATGTGATTGATTAAGATACTATGTATTCGCTTGAGCAATGTTGTATTTCAATTGTGACTATATGACCGGGGCTCATCCGGAGGTACTTAAGGCTCTTTGGGAAACAAATCTGCTGCATACGGAAGGTTACGGAAATGATTGTTTCACCTCAGAGGCAAAGAGAATTATTCTGAATGCCTGCGGACTCGATGACGGAGCTGTATACTTTCTTCAAGGAGGTACACAGACTAACAAAATTGTTATTGACCGGCTACTTTCGAGAAACGACGGAGTGCTATGCTGTGAATCAGGCCATATAAATGTCCATGAATCCGGTGCTATCGAAGCCGATGGACATAAAGTAATTTCTCTACCCAGTGATAATGGGAAAATCAGTGCCGAAAGTATAAGAGTGTATATCAGAGACTTCTATCGTGATGATACATATATTCACATGGTACGCCCGGCTATGGTCTATATATCTCATCCTACTGAATTCGGTACACTTTACACTCTCAGGGAACTGAAAGGAATCTCCGAAGTGTGTCGTGAGGCTGATATTCCCCTTTTTATTGACGGTGCGCGTCTCGCTTACGGACTTGCTGCCGACGGCACAGATGTGACACTAAAGGATATAGCCAATCTTTCCGATGTTTTCTATATCGGCGGTACAAAATGCGGAGCCCTCTTCGGAGAAGCTGTAGTATCACGACGTCCGGAACTTCTACCACGCTTTGAATCTCTTATGAAGCTTCACGGAGCACTGCTCGCAAAGGGCAGACTTGTACCCCTCCAATTTATAACGCTTTTTTCTGACAAGCTATATTACCATATCGGTCACCATGCTGACATACTGGCCATAAAGCTGAAACAGGGATTCATCGAAAAAGGTTACCGTGTCTTTATCGACTCCCCTACTAACCAGCAATTTTTCGTTATGCCTAATACAAAAATCGACTCACTCAAATCGGAGGTGGGAATGGGATTATGGGGTCCTCCCGGTGAAACTGAATCGGTAGTAAGGTTTGTGACAGACTGGTCAACAACAGAAGAAGATATAGACAGCCTTCTATCTCTTATCTAAACGATATCCTCTAACGATAAACAGTAAGGTCCGAAACGGAGATTAACCGTTTCGGACCTTACTGTTTATTCAGGTATCACTTCTTTATGATAAGTTCTTCAAGCGGACGTTTCGGCACATGGTGGACACCGTCAGATGTACGATAATACTTGAAGTCAGCATTTTCGTCACCTGTCATATCCTCAATTCTGACATCTTCAGCGGGATAACCGAGGGCTAATACATAACGTGGTACATAGCGCTCATCAAGCTTCAATACCTCTGCCAATCTGACATGATTGAAAGCTTTGATTATACATCCGGCCAGACCGAGAGTATGCATACCGAGAGTTATAGCTTCTAACTGCAAACCGTCGTCACAGAGACAGTCCTTACCGTATTTGGTGTCAAGACACTGCACAAGGTAAGCTGTCGGACGTTCGCCGGACTCTGGACCGTCCCAGTCAGTAAAATAGCCGGCCCACTTCAGCAACGGAAATACCTCAGCCCGTTCTGCATCTTCAGTCACAATGACATAACGTAAAGGCTGTGCATTTCTGCCCGAAGGACAATAACGTGTCAGCTCAACAAGATTCTCAAGAGTGTCAAGAGATACTTTTCTGTCCTCCTGAAAACGGCGTACTGTACGGTCAGACATAACCAGTCTGCGAAAACTATCAAAATCCATAATATCTGTATTTAGTTGTATACTGATACAACGTCCGACTCAATTATAATTATATAAATTCAGTCCGAACCTCAGAGTACAACTTTGGAAGTACGCACGCTACCATCCGAAAGACGTGTCACGCGAACAAAGATACCGTCAGCAGGATTCAGGCAACGCATACCATTCAGATCGTAGTATTCCACGCCTGTGACTTCAACTGAAGCATTTATACCTTCAACTGAAGTACTACCTATATAACCTGTCTTAGCAGCATTTACAATATAACCTGTGGCTGTGTCAAGTACCAGCACTACAGCGCGAAGCTTTGATTTGTCCTGTACTACCGGAGTACCGTAAATATTGGGAGCTTCACTGACAGCATTGAAACTGTATTCGTATGTCAGTGGTACATCCATCTCGATACCATCCAGACTGCCTTCAATTCCACGCATGTTGGAAGTCATAACAACCACATCGTCAAATCTCAGACCGGCTACGTATGACTCACCCTCAACAAATTGCTTCATCTCAGGAATATAGTTCTCTGCACCTCCGTATTGACCGTTAGCATAGTAATTGGATTGCAACCAGCTCTTGGTATCACCGTACATATCATCTTCCACTAAGTAGTAAGCAAGTGCATAAGTGCTCTGAGGAACTTCGATAAAGGTAGTAACAGCACTGACCCTTATATTATCATCGCCATCCCACTCTGCTGCCACTTCAATCGCTGCGGGAGCTAAAGTTTCAGAACATGATAACCAGACATTCTGAATACCGAAGTTATCTCCCGAAACTCCGAAATAGGGGTCACAGCCTATTGAACGGTCAATAAACGAGTATGGGAAACCCTCGAAAGAACTGGGATATGAACTGGTAATCGCCATCGGGTCCTTATTGTGATAAGCAAGGGCTATGAAATCCTGCGGATAAAGGTCATTCAGAGCTTCCATAGCAGCAAAGCCACGTACACAGAAACCACACCATGTACCGGTATATTCTTCCATAACAGCACGATGGACAGGTACTACAGACACAACATTAACTATACCTTGAGCGGAAGCTGTAAGGTCAGGATTATCAACTCCGTTTACTTTTGTAATAGTAACTGTAAACTCAGTCTGTCCCTGATTATCGACAGCAGGCATCAGCACATCAAAGGTAGCTTTGCTATTGTATTGGGCAGGAATAGGCACATCAAATACCATAGTGCCCTCACCAGTCTTATTCTCTATCGTATAGCTGTATTCCACACTGCTCACAGGCTGAGTACCGTGATTGGCAACTATGACTTTCTGTGTGAAGGGCTCACCGATCATAGCACGCTCCAACGGCAGCTCGCTGATACCTGCGGCATTCTCATAGTCAGGTGTTTCAAGATTGACAGTCAGACAGCTGCACAACTGGAATTCGGAAGCGAAATCCACCCATTTACGATAGGTACGCTCCGTGTGCATATAAAGTCCATCAGGATTGCTGCCTGCACCCGTCATGACAGGATACATAGTAGCGTCAGTAAGCTCATCAATATCGAATGAATAGCCCACATACACACCGCCGTCAGTAATAACGTATGGTGTCTCAAGCTCTACAGAAGCGATACCGTCAGCACTCACTGTGGCCGGAACCTCCATAATATCAGCTACATTGACACGCTTACCATCTACTGTTTCGATTTTAAGCTCAGTCGAAAGCCACAGTCTTACATTGGAAATACCCTCGGTACATACAGGAACACTGATGCCCTTGATAGTATTGCCGGTGAAACCGGGGTCAAACAGACGGATAGCTACATCATAGTTCTCTGTTTTCTTAGTACCGAAGCGACTCAGCTCACCCTCCGCGTATGAGAACTCGATATCAGCGGAGAAGGCGGGAATGGCCGCCGTGAGGCAGCACATTCCCGCTATCGCGAATTTACGTATATTCATTTACGTAGAATTACTTTTTTAGAAACAAAGTTCAATTAACGGCGAGCCACCTTCATGACACGTGTTGAACCGTCATTGCAGCGAATCTTACAGATGTAGATACCGCCGGCAGGATTCTGTACGCGGCGACCCTGCAGGTCATACCACTCGGCTTCGCCGACTTCATTGAAGGTACCGGCTACACCAACCGGAATATCTGTTACTTCGCCTGTCTCTACATTATAAGTCATGATGTCTGATTCATATACCTTGCCTTCATACTCATGGAAAAGCTGTACACCGGCAGTCTCGATACCTTGTGCAAAGATACATACTGTACGCTTAGCACCATCAAGATGTATATCCCAGCTATCCTTAAAGTCGAAAGGTATATTGGTCATAGGTTCCTCACCTATCATAATATAGTCTTCAGGATAGAGAGTTTCTACAAGACCATCTATCAGGAGATTATACCACATGTTCTCAGCATTGAATATTTCGTCAATACTGTTATAGTTAAAGATATTGAATACGATATAAGCATAACCGTAGTTCTCATAGTAGTCGAGGAACTCTACAAACTGAGGAGCCATCGGAGTAGGCTGAGTAACAGGCTTAATAGAGCTAAACTTAGGATTCTGGAAGTTAGTCAGAGCATATACACGGTTGAGCGATGTGTTGAGAAGAATTATATCGTTCGGGTCGGTGCAAGCTATCACCTTATTCTCACGGTCGTAGGTCATAACCATCGAGTCACGAAGTTCAGGATCACCATCATTCATGTAGCACATCATCTGATAGATATACCATGATACATAGTTACCGATATAGTAACCGGACTCAAATACCACTGTATCACCCTCGATACGGCCGTGTATAACAGCTTCAGGAAGCAGAGGTGTAAGATTGGTTACATATACATACTCGTCGTCGAAAGCCACATCAACGTAGTCGGCAAGACCATTGTGGAAGAAAGCCCACTTTTCGGTCTCCAGACCTTCGGGCATAGTGAACATCGCCTGATCGAGACGAGTCCATTCCTGCCAGCAATCGCCGTAATAAGCCCATGTGCCATCCTCTGTAGTCAGACCTACCATTTTGTCAGGATAAGGATACGTACCGTCTTCAAGCTTTGTGTGGTCATAACCGAGATCAAGTGAGATTTTGTCACCGTCAACAGTATAGTAGAGAGTCTGTTCCTCGGCAGGCACAAAATAGCGTTTGCCCTCTTCATCTATCTCTGCATCCAATATACGGGCATAGAAATCTACTACTCTTGGATTACCCTCTTCGTCTGTGCTGTTCTCCTGATAGATAATCTGAGGAAGATCTACACGGATTCTGTCACCTTCACGCTCACCCTTAAAATAGGCGTTATAAGTAAGACCACCGATAGGATTCTTAAGATAAACGAAGCCGTCATCACCTTCTACAATCTGTCCGGCCTGGTCATCCTGTGAAGTGAACATAAGGTACATACCGTAGTACAGAATGTAGCCCATACTGTTACGGCTGTAGTTGATTTGCTTTCCTGCGGGTGCTTCAGTGATGATAGGATCAGCAAGTGCCTCCTTAGCGATGACCTTTGCAGGTCCGGCAGGCTTCATAGCATCGACAAGAGAGATGCTGGTACACTGTGAAAGGTCAAGCGGCTTATCATTTAAGCCGAGGCTCTGCGCGTCTGTTAAGGTGACGGCGCTCATGCTACCGGCCAGCATAAGGCTTGCCGTAAGCAAAGTAAAATTCTTCATAATTAGAATTTTAAGTTATTAATGAATATGAAGGGATGATAGAAATACTATATTCGACTTTAAATCCAAATACAATAGTCAAAACTCACCGTAGGGCAGGTATCAACGACATAAGAGGATAAATTACAGCGGCAAAAGTAGTTAAAATTACTTAACTCAGCAATTTTTCTCAATAAAAATTTTCCGATTTTAATTGTTAAACTGATTTTTTCAAGTATTCATATAGTAGTTTCATAAGCATTTTACCTATTTATAGTTAGATTCAGACCTACCTTTTACCAATTCTTGGTGATTGTCTACCCTTATGTTTAGCAGTAATTTTGCATCTGTTAACACTGACTCTGAATATGAACAGACTTTCCTTCTTCATGACACTTCTGAGCCTGTTGCCTGTAACCACAGCATACGGCATATCACAACAGGATGAAAATGGAACCATCACCGAAACAGCGCCCAAACAACGACGTCTTACTATCGGTGGTTACGGCGAGGTTGCTATGACACGCAATTTCTATAGTGACAGTTATCTGCGTTACACTACTCCGGAGAAATACCGACACCAGCAACACGGACGCTTTGACATTCCGCACATGGTCATATTTTTAGGCTATGATTTCGGACGTGGCTGGTCTATGGGATCGGAAATAGAATTTGAGCATGGTGGTACTGAATCGGCTATAGAGATAGAAGAAGAGGAAGCCGGCGAATATGAAAAAGAGATAGAGCGTGGCGGCGAAGTTGCCCTCGAACAGTTCTGGATTCAAAAGAAATTCATGCCTCAGTTAGCTGTCCGTGCCGGTATGTTGGTAGTACCTATAGGTCAGACCAATGCTCACCATTTGCCTACAGAGTTTTTCGGTGTTTACCGTCCCGAAGGTGAGAACACAATAATGCCTTGTACATGGCATGAAGTCGGTATAAGCGTGAGCGGTGTGGCAGGTGACTGGGCATACGAAGCCATGCTGCTGCCCGGTCTTGACAGCGACCGCTTCGGCTCAAAAGGCTGGATTCATGACGGAGCCGGTTCGCCATACGAGTTCAAGATTGCCAACCGTTATGCCGGAGCTTTTAGAATCGACAATACTTCTGTACCCGGTCTGCGTCTGTCAGTATCAGGTTATATAGGTGATAGTTTCCGTAATACTCTTTATCCTACCGACAACGAGAAAAATCGTGGCATACACGGCACCGTAACAATAGGCTCATTCGATTTCGCCTATAGTTCGACAGCTTTTCTTGCCCGGGGACACTTTGACTACGGACATCTGTCTGACTCAAAACGTATATCTGATTTCAATATCAGCATGTCGAAGAACTCTGTATCCAAACGTCAGAAAATCGGTCAGGCCGCCATTTCAACAGGTGCCGAAGCAGGTTATAACTTCTTCAGTCTCATACCCTCTCTGCGTGCCTCGCAACGGCTGTATCTGTTCGGACGCTATGAATACTACGATGCGATGTACCGAATGGAAAATGATATGAAGACCGACTGGACCGGACGACAGCGGGTGGCCGCAGGTATCAATTACTATCCTATCCGCGATGTGGTCATAAAGGCTGAATATGCTATAGGACTACTCAAAAAGCAATACAATAATGAGCCTTCACTGTCATTAGGAGTGGCTTACTCCGGCTGGTTCAAATACTGATTATTAACAATAACAACATATACTCTACATGAACAAGTATCTTATCGGTGCCCTGACTGTATGCGGCACTCTGGCGCTCGGCGCCTGCAGCGACAATAAGAATGACAATCCTAATCCTGATTCAAGTCTCTCAGCTAAGGAATCAATGTTACGCGAAGCTGCCCGTGACTATGTTGAACATAACGTGCTTCCTACTTATGGAGCAATGGCCGATGCAGCGATAGAACTTTTTGATCTTGTCGGCACTATGCAGGCTAAACATGAGGCCGGTACTCTCACACAGGCAGATATAAAAGCTGCCGGTGAGGCATGGAAAAAGTCTCGTAAACACTGGGAGCTTTCCGAGGCATTTCTCTTCGGACCGGCCGGAGATTACAACATTGACCCTCATATCGACTCATGGCCGCTTGACAAAGCTGCAATGGACCGTCTGCTTGACCAGATACGCAAAGGGAACGAATATTCCATCGACACTAATCTCGGCTATGGGCTGCTCGGTTTCCACTCAATAGAATATATGCTTTTCGCACTCTCTGAAGACGGGAACACCTCGCTCACACATTCTACCGATTATACCCCTGAAGAACTTGTCTATCTATCGCTCGTAAGTGAAGATCTGCGTAATCAGTGTGTATGCCTTGAAGCCTGCTGGACCGGCACTGACAATGTATCGACAACAAAACAGGCTATACTTGAGGAAGCTGAACTCGATAAGGAAAAGAATTACGGCTGGATGATGGCCAATGCCGGTCAGGCAGGGTCGATATTTAAGACCTATCAGGAAGTAGCGGAAGAGATAATACAAGGATGTATCGATATAGCCGACGAGGTAGGTAATACCAAGATAGGTCGTCCGCACAGCGCCTCGTCAGTCGAAGACCGTAACTACATAGAGTCGCCTTACAGCCTGAACTCTATCGAAGACTTCGTTGATAATATCATATCTATCCGCAATTCTTACTGTGGTGCCAAGAGCGGTGACGCTTCTGTATCTGACTACGTAGCTTCTATTGATGCTGATCTTGACAAGCGTGTTCGCAAGACTATCGAAGATGTGATAGCATCTATTCAGCTTATTCCTGAGCCACTCGCCAAAAATGCCACTTCATCTGTGGCAGGCGCTGCTGTACAGGCAGCCGGAGATGACCTCGTAAATGTACTCGAAGAGGCTTATCAGGCAGTGATAAGATAAAATAATTGCTAATGCTGATATTATAACCATGCCATATAATAAGTCATACATTTTAGCTCTTACATTTCTTGCCTGCATCGGTATGACTGCTTGTAAGGACAAAGACGACCTTATAATCGATGAACCGCAGACTGAATTTCCTGACTGGTATTATGCCGGCGGACAGCTCGGCACTTCGTTCCTGACTACGGCCAATGCTTTCGAGCAACCTGCACCGGCTGTGGAAAATGCAGGCCTTTACCTGAGTTTTAAGAACGGTGAAGCTCTGTTCGAAAAACCTTTCATGCAGAATCAGGAGGGTACGCGCAGCGGTCTCGGACCGGCATATATACGTACTTCATGTATGCACTGCCATCCGGGTTACAGTCATGGCCAGAGAGTGCCTGAAGGTGCTTTTAATACCAACGAGATAGGTAACGGCTGCCTGTTAGTAGTCTACAACCGTGCTACTGACGGTTATGTAAGTTGGCTGGCCGGTATGCCGCAGAGTCATGCTGTAGCTCCTTTCAAGGCTCCGGTGGACGAAAGCCGTATCAGTGTACGCTGGTTTGAGGCTACTGACGAATGGGGAAATCGTTTTGAAGACGGCGAGACTTATTCACTCATATATCCCGAGGTCAAGATGCCGCTTGATGCTATCTATGCCTATCGTCAGGGCTATCCTATAACCGATGACTACGAAGTGCGTCTCGAAAGCACTATAGGTATATACGGTACCGGTCTGTTAGACGCCATACCTGATAATGCCTTACTTGAACAATACCGTCTGGAAGAGAAAGATGGTTACATGCCTAACGGTCTCAATACAGCCTTCTTTGAGGGCGGCGAATGGAAGAGTATGTATGCCAATTCACTACAGGGTGATGGTACAGGCTACCCGCGTCGTTTCACATACGCTTTGTCACGTGGACCGCTGCAAGATGCAGCTGGAGCCAATGCCATCTGGAACATAACCAATGTCACCCGCAGTGACCGTCGCTATCATTATCTTGATGCAGCCAGGTCATGGGCCGCCTGCTCTGCTGCTGACCCAGAAGTGCAGGCAGGATTTGATGAATATATCACACGTATCGATCCCGCACATTCGCATCCCGAATGGTGGGAGGGTGATATGGAACAGCGTATTCTCAGTTATCTCAACTCACGTGACCTTCCGATTGAAATGACTGATGCCGAATATACCGACCTGATGGTGTGGCATCGCGGATTGGCTGTACCCGCTGTCCGAGGTGTAGATGATGCTGAAGTGGTACGCGGACGCGAGGTATTCGAGCAGATAGGCTGTGCCTACTGTCATCGTCCTTCCTGGACTACAGGTGAAGATGAGTTGCGTGACCCGGCTAAATTCTTTACCGTAGGCAATGAATTACCCCGTTTTCCATCACAGACAATATGGCCTTATACTGACATGGTACAGCACAAGCTCTGTATGGTCAACGACATTCGTACCGGTTGGTGCCGTACTACTCCTCTCTGGGGACGCGGATTACATCAGCGTGTTACAGGCTCGGCAGCTGCCGACCGCTTACATGACTGTCGTGCCCGTACAGCTATGGAGGCTATAATGTGGCATGGTTATTCTCCACAGAGCGACGCACGCCGTAGCATAGAACTCTTCCGTGCTCTACCCAAAGCTGACCGGGATGCTGTGGTCAGATTTGTCGATGCTATATGATGGCGCGTATATCCTTTATCCTTTTAGGTCTGATTTCACTGGCACTGATCGCAGCTACTGTTATAGAGAAGTGCGTCGGCTCCGAGGCGCCCATACAGGGTGTCTACACGGCACCCTGGCTGGTCGCCTTATGGGCACTTTGTGCCGTGACAGCTATAACGGCTATCTGTCGTCGCCGGCTTCGTATCCCTGTAATACTGCTTCATGCAGCTTTAGTTCTTATTCTTGTAGGTGCAGGGGTCACACATTTCATCGGTATTCAGAGCACTATTATTTTACATGAAGGACAGCCGGCCTGCGATACTTTCGATAACAACGATAACCACCGTCTCCCTTTCTCTATCGAACTGCTGACCTGCGGCACACGTTACATACCCGCCACATCGGCGCCTGCCGATTTTTACTCAGTGTTGCGTCTCAGTTGGCCCGACGGACGTAGTTGTGAGGCTGAAGTATCAGTCGAACATTTTCTTGATGTTGATAATTACCGTTTCTGTCAGAATAGTATCGCTGAGGCTACCTCAACACTGACGGTCAATTATGACCCTTGGGGTATAGGACTGAGTTACACGGGTTATTTCGTTCTCTTTGCAGCTATGGTTGCCATGTTAACTGACCCTAAAGGGCAGTTTCGTCGCCTGTACCGTTCAGCAGCTGTTACTATTTTCACTCTTATAGCCACAAGTACATGGGCTGCAGGTTCTGATACACCCCGTGTACTTCAGGCACCTTTAGCACGCAGTTTCGGAGAGCTGTACATTTATGATGGAGACCGTATTCGGCCTATGAGTGTTTATGCCCGCGACTGGTTGGTCAAAGTACATGGATCTGCCACTTATCATGGATTCACTCCAGAACAGGTACTGACCGGTTTCATTTTCTATTATGATGACTGGGCTGCCGAACCTCTGATTAAACTCGGTAGCAAAAGCGCACGTAAAGCAGCTGGTACTAAAAATAAGCTTGCAGCTTTGAAGGATTTTGGCTCTGCCTCGGGTTATGTACTCGGTCCGCTGATGAAACATGCTGACACACGACTGCGCTCCGACAATGAAAAAGTCGCACTTCTGACACGTACTGTCACTGGCAAAGCTCTGGCTATACTTCCTGTTGTCATGCCTGACAGCACAGGGATAAGCTGGCTTTCTATAAGTGATGTGTATTGCCCGCAACTTGAGGAAGCGGCACGTTTCATATCACATGGACAGTATCGTGCAGCTGCTACTTCCTTCCGAGCATTACGTGAATGGCAGGACTCAGTATTAGGCGCTGCTGCTCCTTCTGCAACACAACTGAAAGCCGAAACACTCTATATAAAAATATTCCGGCCTTTTCCGGCGGCCTTGCTGATGATTGCAGCAGCTGTGATTATTTTATGTATCTGGCATAGCAGACAGCTGCATCAGCGATGGTACGCGATAGTTCTTACCGCAACAGGCATCGTTTGGCTTTGGCTATGTGTTGTTTTAGGATTACGCTGGTACATAGGAGGACACATACCTCTAACTTCCGGGCCTGACACTATGTTGGTTCTTGCATGGATTTGCGGTATCTTAACCCTCATAACACTTCTGCGTGGTGCAGCTATAGCACCGGCAGCTATGATAGCCACAGGAGTAGCTATGGCTGTAGCCGCTTTAGGTGTACGTGAACCTGCTATAGGACAGCTTGTGCCTGCCCTGACCTCTCCCTTACTGTCTATACATGTCATGCTTGTGATGTGTGCCTACGCCCTGTTGCTGATGTGTGCTATTAATTCGATTCGGCTTCTTTGTTCGCCTACTATCCCGGAGACGGCACGTTGTCTGGCTGACATCTCATTGCTCATACTATATCCGGCCGAAATGCTGTTAGGTGCCGGTATATTCGTAGGGGCTATCTGGGCCAATCAGGCATGGGGACGCTACTGGGGTTGGGACCCTAAGGAGACATGGGCCCTTGTGACGTTCTTTGTTTACTGTCTGCCGTTGCATCCGCATGTGATACCATCACTGTCGCACCCGCGTGTACTGTCATGGTTTCTTACACTGGCCTTCCTCACAGTCCTTATGACTTGGTTTGGAGTAAACTATCTTCTTACCGGCCTGCACAGTTATGCTTGAGCAGCAATAGGGTAATAATTACTTATTTTTATTTTAACATATTTTAAGTGTAGATAACCTAATTTTATTCTTTTTTCTACCTAAATTTGTTGCGGTCACTCACGGTAATTTCCGCTTACCGTGAGTGACCGCAACATAATTTTTCTAAACCCAATGTCTATGAAAACTATTTCCCTATTGTTCGGCATGACCTTGCTTGGTGTCAGCAGCCTTTGTGCCGCTGACGAGCTGTACGTGGTGTGTTCCGATGCGGAGGGAGGGACTGTAACTGAGACGGCGGTCAATCTTGAAAGCACCATACGTTTTGCCGATGGCAACGTTGAGGTCTACAAAGATGGTACGCTTGTCAGCTCCACATCCCTTTTGTCAGTATCGAATATCACCTTCAAATTAGATCCTAAGGTTGCCGTTGAGACTGTGAAAGCCTCGACCCTACGTCTGGTATCGAATCCCGTTGTAGATAAACTTGTGTTTGCCGGCTCCCTACCTGAGGCAGCCTCACTGTGTGTAACTGCTCTCGACGGTACTGTCCGTATGCGTCTGCATAACTGGCAGGGTGAAACTGTGAATGTAGCCGACCTCACCCCCGGCCTTTATTTTGTAACTGTAGATAAGACCACCTTTAAATTTATCAAGAAATGAAACGATTCCCCATACTTCTCGCTTCTCTTCTCACCGCCGCTGCTCCTATGCTGGCTCAGACAGAAGAAACTGTTCCTAACCGTCTATTGGTCACTAACGAACTGGGTAACTATACCGGTTATGTACTTGACCGTGTAAATGACATCAGATTCGGCTATGTCGAAGGCGAAGTAGCTGCCAAGATTGACCTTGACGGTTTTGACCTCAACGTACTCGATCTCTCCATCACACGTACGCCCTCATGCGATGGATTTAAGATCACAGTTATTCCCGGTGTTATAGCAAATCAGCTCACCAGCGACCTACAGGCTATATCCTATATCAACTACTATACTTCAGATATCTACTATCAGGACTTCAGCGGTGCTCAGCTCACCGGTCTTGAACTTAATCCGGATACTGAATATGCTGTTATGACTGTCGGCATAGACCGCTTCGGGTGCGAATGTGATGTGGATAAGGTGTTCTTCCACACTGATGCTCCTGAGATTGTAGGTAATCCTCACGTAGACGCTGTTGTTGACGAAACTACCCTGACTTCATTCACAATGACTTTCACTCCCAACGAGGACGTGACAGCTTACTACTGCGTGGCTGGTGAAAAGGGTACGCTGCAGTCGCAGTACGAGATGTTCGCTCCGATGTTCGGCTTTACCAATTTCAGTCAGATGATTCAGCAGTGGGGTCTTGAGGAGACCCAGCAGGCTACTAAGACATGGACCGGTATGAGCCCCAACACTGAATATGAGGTATTCGTAGCCATGCTTGACATCAACGGTAATTTCGCTCCTTACGAGGTGTATGAAGTATCTACCACAGCTCTCGGTGGTCCCGGTGAGGCTACTGTTTCAATCACCCTTGGCGAATATACACTCACTGACTGGTGGGGCGAAATGAAACCCAGCCAGTTCATAACCTTTACTCCTAATGACCAGGCAAGCTGCTTCCGTATGGGTGTTTATCGTTCCGAGGTATACCAAGAGAGTAAAGATGACATCCTTGCCGAACTCTGTAGCGACCCATGGATGCCTACAGCCAACTGGTTCTTCTATGACACCCTGACTACCGACTTCCAGATTGACCCGCAGTCAAGTTGCGTGGCATTGGCAGCCGCTAAGAATATCAACGGTGAGTGGGGTACTGTCACCGAACTCTTCTTCACCACTCCCGACGCTGTAGCTGAACAGGCTGCTGCTCCCGCAGCTCCTTCGAAGAAGATACGCGCCCGCCTCGTACCAACCGAGAAACGCCAGCCCGGCACTGTTCCGGCTATGCGTCCGCGCCTCGCCCCCGTGCTGAAGTAATAATCAGAGTAATCAGATTAATCGGAGTTATCGGAGCTATCGGAATAATCAGAACAATCGGAACTATTCGACTTATCTGATTATTCCGATAGCTCCGATTGTTCTGATAGCTCTGATTACCCCGATTACTCCGATTATTCCGATAGCTCCGACCTCTCCGATTACTCCGATAAATCGGATTACTCCGACCACCCTCAATCCCGCGTGCTGGTATACGCTATGCGCTTGAACATCATAACAGGTATCATCTGCCCGACTACCATACCAAGCACCACGAACAGACATGTCAGTCCGTTAAATTCTATCAGATAGAAGTAGTGACCGAATTCTTCTTCACCGCTTGCCGACAGAGCCAGCATAAAAGCCTGTAAAGTACGATAGGCATACAGGCCGGGTATCATAGGCAGCAAAGCCGGATAACTGAATACTTCCGGAGGACACTTGACCCTTGGGGCAATGAACACCGCCAACAGTCCGACAAGAAAAGCTCCCGCTAACGAAGCAAACACAAGACTGAAACCGGCAAAAGTCATAAGACAGTATCGTCCTATATGGCCTATAGCGGCTAACAGAGCACAGTATTTATAGGCTACACGCGGCGGATTGCTGATAGCAGCAAATCCCACACCGGCAATAGCAGCAAAAAGACCGTCTTGTAATATTCCGAGTAGTGCGTTCATGGTTTTAGGGTATTACCTGTATGTGCATCAGCATAACGGCCACAGTCATTCCTAATGCTATGCAGCCTGTCAGCACAAGAGCATGTGCCAGACGGCTGTAACCGCTCAGATAGTGGGAGCTCAGTAGGTCGCTGACACTGTTTATATAGGGTATGCCGGGTATAAGATAGAGCACACTCGTACCTACAGCTATATCCGGTGTAGCGGTACAACCTATCACATAGCCTATACATGAAATCAGAGCCGAGAGAAAAGCACACGCTATCACTACAAGTTTTATATCGGTATGGCGGCTGAGAAGTAAAAGTTTCAGACTGTAACCTGCCATAGTAGCTACAGCAACTATCACCATAGCCATAGGGTCACCGCCGAACAGACGGCAGAACGAGGCGTTGGCAACCGATACCAGTAATGCCAATACCCAGGGATTAATACATGGTGCTTCTTTGATACGCTCGAACAGTTGACGGGCTTCTATAAAATTTACCCGTCTTTCGGCTACCTTCCAGCTGAGTTTACTTAGTTGTGTATTGATATTGAAACTCACCGGCACGTTTGCCAGACTACTTGTATGATGGAATGTACGCCCGTCACGAGGATCGCTCAGTGTTATCGACATGTGGGAGGGAAGAATTATAATATCAGCCTCGACACCGGCCACATCTGCCATACGGCTCACATTACGCGTAATACGTGTACATGTAGCACCACACGCTAAAAGACACGCGGCATATTCAGTCAGAAAACGGCACACTTCACCTAAATCCGGATGTTCCTCTGCAGCTATGGCGGCTGTATGACTGTTATAATTATGATGTTTCATAACGAGAGATAAGTATATCATAAATCACCGGCGCCGGCATTAAGCCACCGGCGTACTACGGTTATTTCTGTAGGACTGTATTTCTGACTCAGACGTTCATATAGTGTCTGTGTGGCTTTAGGATCTTCCGGTGCCCGGAACTCGGCCACAAGAGCTTCAACACGTTCGGCACTGACTACACGCTCTATAGGTAATACACCTTCTACCACTGCCTGTGCAAGATGACCGGATATAGTAGATATAGCCAAAAGACGGTGTTCGGCTATGGCCTCAATGCTATATCCTTGTTCAAAAAGCTGCATACTCATTTGCCATGAGGGTATTTTGCTTATAGGACGGTCTGCCTCAGGGTCTCCGGTTCTATGTTCTGCCTCAGGCACATAACGTTGTGTGATGGCGACAAGTTCCTTACCGTAAAGTTCAGTCTTACGGCCACCGAAGCCTTTAAGCATACTGAGAGCCCGTATATTTCCGGGTGGATTATTGGCAAGACGTACAAGATTGGCTGTAGACATGATACGACTGGCGGTAAGACCTGATTCGTTGACTTTATTACGTCGCCATGTCAGCAATTCCTTAAACAGTTTCTGATTTTTTACCTCATCGGGTATTATATCCTCTGGTTCGCGATGCTGTACAGCCGGTTTGACGCTATTACTCTTAGATGTTGTCTTTACTGTTTTTACACCTTCAAGGTCAAGTACTGCTTTGGCTTTAAGACGCAAAAATTCCGATGCTGAGAATGAAATATCGCTTCCGAAAGCAGTAAACAGTGCTTGTTTCACACTCAGAATTTCATGGAGGTCATCGCGCCGTTGTATCAGTCGGTTGCGCATCTCGCGATTATCAGGATTGACAGGAGTATGACTTAATAGTGCAAGAAACTCATCTGTCATCTTGCCGAAATATCCTGAGGCTGCTTTCACACGGCTTTGAAGAAACTCCATACCTCCCTCGACACCGGAGGCAAGTATATTCTGACATTGACCCAAGAAACGCTGAGCCACCTTGTCAACCTCATCATTAAGCTTATGGCCCGATAGACCCCACTCAGCCAGAAGCTGCGGATATGTGTTTTGCATTGATTCTTTCAGTACTCTGTGCATACCTTCAAAGGCCATACGCAAACGTCTCATACCGAACAGCTCGCCTAATAACGACATAGTGTAAACCAACCGCAACTCTATCATACGGTTTTCGTCAGGTGTATGACAGGCACATTCGCTTACAAAATCAGATACTTTGGCATCACTGATTATAGATGTCACACTTAACGGACGTTCGAGTACAAGTCCTTCGAGAGTACGGCAACGGCTCAGAGCCACATACGTCTGACCGTGAGCAAATGAAGATGTGGCATCAATAATAGCACGGTCAAAAGTAAGACCCTGACTCTTATGTATAGTTATAGCCCACGCGAGACGCAGCGGATACTGACTGAATGTACCGGTCACCTCTTCGGTGATAGCCCGGCTTTCAGGATCAATAGTATAACGGTTATTTTCCCATTCCTCAGGCGCTACGTCTATTATATCTCCTCCGTCCACAGGTCTCACTTGTATTCCGCTACTATTTATAGCTATTACTTTACCTATCATACCGTTATAGTACCGGTGGGCCGTTGTGTCGTTTTTGATAAACATAACCTGCGCACCTTTCCTGAGAGTAAGCAGATGTTCGGCAGGATAAGAACTCTCCGGAAAATCACCGGACACCTTTGCCTCAAATGTGAAAAGCGGTGTGTTAAGCTTGTCAAGTTCTCGGTCATTTATGTCATGGGCAAGACGGTTATGGGTAGTCAGACGTATATAGCCTGCCTCGGCAGGAGGGTTAAACCCGGCAATGTAACGTTGGTTAAGACGGCTCAGTACATTATAGTCAGCCGTATTCGTACGTATTCTGTTAAGCAGTTCAAGAAATTCTTTATCCTTCTGACGATATACCTTTTCAAGCTCTACCGTCTCATAACCGACCTGCCGCAAAGCATGACTGTCAAAAAAGTAATTGCTCTGATAATATGGTCTAAGTAATTCGGCCTCATCATCTTTTACAACCGGTGCAAGCTGTTGCAAATCACCTATCATAAGCAGCTGTACACCGCCGAAGCAACGTGTAGGGTCTCGATGACGTCTGAGAACGGCATCAATAGCATCAAGCAAATCTGCGCGCACCATACTCATCTCATCTATGACCAGCACATCCATACTCCTTATGATACGCAACTTCTCACGCGAAAAACGGTCATAACGCCGCCTCTCACCGCTCAACGACGCACCCGGAACATAAGGCGAAAATGACAGCTGAAAAAATGAATGAATCGTCACTCCACCGGCATTAATGGCTGCTATGCCCGTAGGGGCCACAACCACAACCCGCTTCGAAGTGCTGGCTCTGAAATCACGCAGAAACGTAGTCTTACCTGTCCCGGCCTTCCCGGTCAGAAACAGATTGGTACCCGTATCCTCCATAAGACTTCGGGCAAGTGCGAGCTGTGGGTTATCTTCGTGATTCATATTGTTGCATTTAAGTGATTGCATCTATATCAGTAAAATCTGCTTGACTCAGCAAAGTTACAACTAATCCGCTGAATCTCAAAATCCGCTTCGCCCCCTCCCATAAAAGCCACTCCTCACCTGTGCCTCCTGGGTTCTGTGCGCGAGCTTCAGCTCGCCTATCCCCTCCCACGCCTCTTACCCGTGCCTCCTGGTCCTGTGCGCGAGCTTCAGCTCGCTCATAACCCCAAACCCCGGCCCCCTTCTTTTTGTTCTACTTATACAATTCTTTCACCTTAAATAAATATCTCTGCTATGGAAAGCATATATTTCGCCGGTGGGTGCTTCTGGGGCACCCAGCATTTCTTCAGACAGATTAACGGTGTAGTCGAAACAGTCACAGGCTATGCCAACAGCAATATCCCTGATCCCACTTATAAGCAGGTATGTTCAGGCACAACCGGTGCTGCCGAAACTGTAAAAGTAGTATTTGACCCCGAAATTGTATCCCTATCCCTACTCTGCGAGCTTTACTTCCTTACCATTGACCCTACATCTCTCAACGCACAGGGCAATGACGTAGGCACACAATACCGTACAGGTATTTATTACTCAGACCCCTCACAGATGCCTGATATAATGCGTGTAGTCGAACAGGTGGTAGTTAAGCTCGGACGTCCGGTAGCTGTCGAAATACTACCTCTCCGCAATTTCTACCCGGCGGAAGACTACCATCAGGATTATCTTGAAAAGAATCCCGGCGGTTATTGCCACATAGACCCTGCACTATTCGGAGTAGCTCGCATGGCTAACCGCCCTGAAAACCGACGTGCCGATGAACTGCGTTCACGTCTCACCCCACTTCAGTACGCCGTCACACAGGAGGCAGCTACCGAACCACCGTTTCATAACGAGTACTGGGCAGAAGACACTCCCGGAGTCTATGTTGACATCACCAACGGCAAACCGCTGTTCTTGTCAAGTGCAAAGTTTGATTCAGGTTGTGGCTGGCCAAGTTTTTCAGCTCCTATAAGCGATGATTGCGTATCGATGCGCCGTGATTTATCGCATGGAATGGACCGTATCGAAGTGCGCAATGCTGACAGCACTTCTCATCTCGGCCATGTATTCAATGACGGCCCGGTAGCTTACGGAGGCCGACGCTACTGCATCAATAGTGCGGCACTGCGTTTCGTTCCTCTGTGGCAGATGGAACAGGAGGGTTACGGCGATCTTATTCCTCTGATTGAAGAAGTCTGAAACTTTTTGTTTGCCTGTTACGGCTTTTTTTAGTAAATTTGTTCACTCATTCCTCACGGCGGGGCGCAAACCGGGCGTTCCGCCGCCTCAGCTTACTGATATTCCGTTTATTAATTACATATTAAACCTAACTTCTATGATTACTCCGGTTTTCTGGCTCGTACCTGCCTCGGCTGTAATCGCTCTGCTATTCGCATGGGTGTTCTACCGACAGATGATGCGCGAGAGCGAAGGCACCGAAACAATGCAGCGTATAGCCTCGCATGTGCGTAAGGGCGCTATGTCCTATCTCAAACAACAGTACAAAATAGTAGGCTGTGTATTTCTATGCCTCGTAGTGCTTTTTGCTATCATGGCTTATGGCTTCCAGCTTCAGAATCCGTGGGTGCCTGTAGCTTTTCTGACTGGTGGTTTCTTCTCGGGCCTTTCCGGTTTCTTAGGTATGAAAACCGCTACTTATGCCTCGGCTCGTACTGCCAATGCTGCTCGTAATTCGCTCAATCGCGGTCTGCGCGTGGCATTCCGTTCAGGTGCTGTTATGGGTCTTGTAGTAGTAGGTCTGGGTCTGCTTGACATCTCTTTCTGGTATCTGCTTCTTGACTGGCTCGTTGACCTTCAGGGCACTCAGAAACTTGCCATGATTACAACCACTATGCTTACCTTCGGTATGGGTGCTTCGACACAGGCTCTATTCGCCCGTGTCGGCGGCGGTATCTATACCAAAGCTGCCGACGTAGGTGCTGACCTCGTGGGTAAGGTAGAAGCAGGTATTCCTGAAGACGACCCGCGTAATCCCGCCACTATCGCCGATAACGTAGGTGACAACGTAGGCGACGTAGCAGGTATGGGTGCTGACCTTTATGAGTCTTATTGCGGTTCTATACTGGCAACTTCGGCTCTCGGTGCTGCCGCCTATCTCTTAACCGGCGACATTGAGATGCAATATAAGGCTGTGGTAGCTCCGATGCTTATAGCTGCTGTCGGTATTCTGCTCTCTATAATAGGTATATTCTCAGTTCGTACCAAGGAAAACGCTACCATGAAGAATCTGCTTGGTTCGCTGGCTTTCGGTACTAACCTCAGTTCAATACTTATCGTCGGTGCATCTTTCTTTATTCTCTGGGCTCTTGGCCTTCAGAACTGGCCGCTTATCGGCTGCTCGGTAGTGATAGGTTTGTTGGTAGGTATCGTTATCGGTCGCTCAACCGAGTATTATACTTCACAGTCATACACCCCTACAAAACGTCTGGCCGAGAGTGGCACGACAGGCCCTGCTACAGTCATTATCTCCGGCGTTGGTCTGGGTATGATTTCAACAGCCGTACCGGTTATCGCTGTTGTTGTCGGCATCATTCTTAGCTACTGGTTCGCTGCCGGCTTCGATTTCGGTAATGTAGCTATGGGTCTTTACGGTATTGGTATCGCTGCCGTAGGTATGCTTTCCACTTTAGGTATAACTCTTGCTACTGACGCCTACGGTCCTATCGCCGACAACGCCGGCGGCAATGCCGAAATGAGCGGTCTCGGTGCAGAAGTACGCAAACGCACCGACGCTCTCGACTCACTTGGCAACACTACCGCCGCAACAGGCAAAGGCTTTGCCATAGGTTCGGCCGCACTTACCGGTCTGGCTCTGTTAGCCTCGTATATAGAAGAAATCCGTATCGGTCTCGACCGACTCGGTGAGACAATGATTCAGATAGGCGACCGCATCGTAGGCGTACATGAAGCTTCATTCACCGACTTCATGGCTTTCTACGAAGTCAATCTGATGAGTCCGAAAGTACTCTCTGGTATGTTTATCGGTGCTATGATGGCCTTCCTGTTCTGTGGTCTTACTATGAATGCCGTAGGTCGTGCAGCCGCTCACATGGTCGATGAAGTGCGTCGTCAGTTCCGCGAGATAAAAGGTATTCTCGAAGGCAAAGCAGAACCCGACTATGCACGCTGTGTGCAAATTTCCACTAAGGGTGCGCAACGTGAGATGATTTTCCCTTCCGTACTTGCCATACTTGCCCCCATCGTCACAGGTCTCGTATTCGGCGTACCCGGTGTAATAGGCCTACTCGTAGGCGGACTGTCTGCCGGCTTCGTTTTAGCTATCTTCATGGCCAACGCCGGCGGAGCATGGGATAATGCCAAGAAATACGTCGAAGAAGGCAATTTCGGCGGTAAAGGCTCCGAAGTCCACAAAGCCACCGTCGTAGGCGACACCGTAGGCGACCCCTTCAAAGACACCAGCGGCCCCTCACTCAACATCCTCATCAAGCTCATGTCGATGGTAGCCATCGTCATGGCCGGCCTCACTGTCAGCTGGAGCCTCTTCTGATCCTCCCGCCTTCCCTAAGGAGATTATAAGTCTCATAAGAGTCATATACCTTATATCCCGAGTTATATCATATAACTC